>JANMRJ010001006.1:0-3898 GCA_031370985.1 Acidimicrobiales bacterium | reverse complement strand
GCCTGCCGCCGTGGGTTACGCCCTACACACTGCGCCACACCTGTGCCTCGCTGCTGGCCCGCCAGGGCGTCCACCCGACCGTCGCCGCCGACATCGTTGGCCACGACCCGGCCGTCTATCTACTCACCTACGCCCACCTCTACCCCGAGGACCGGGCCCGGGCGGCGGCCGCCCTCGACGCGGCCCGACCGGCGCCTAGCGGGAGCACCGCTCGACAATCCTCCATGCTCCCCTACCAATCAAACACTTGTGGGCACCCGCGCACCGCCGAACCGAGCGGGGTTCGGGGTTCAGCTGGTAGGGGGCGCCACGGTATGGGGCGCATGTTGTGGGATATCCGCGGCGGTCCCGCGTACCTGCGACGGTTCGGGGTTGACGCGCCGCCGTATTGAACGGTTGCCTCCAGGTCGACTCAGCTCAGAGGATCGGCAACCGGCGGATGCGCGCCGTGCCTTCACCGAGCACCACGATGCTCCCCTCTTGCAGAGCGGCATCGATGACGGTGAAGCTGTCAGCGATCAGGGCGGCGAGCTGTTCGACTCGCCGACCTTGCACCCGTCGTACATAAAGGACCGAGGGCCGGGCCGCCCGGGTGGATGCCAGGATGGTCCCGAAGTCCGAGTCGGCCGAGATCAGGACCCGGTCGTCGGCCCGGGCCCGTTCAAGGACCGTCGCATCGGGTGCGACGTCGAGGCCGAGGTCAGAGGTGTGCACGGCGTCATGGCCCTGCTCGGCGAGGGCCGTGGCCAATCGTGGTGACAGGTTCTGGTCGACCAGGAACCTCACGCCGGGCGAGTCAGGGGCAGCTCTCGCTCACGCACCGCTTCGGCCGCGTAACGCAGCGACTCGGAAACATCGTCCGCCTCCAGGTACGGAAGGTCTTCGAGAATCTCCTGCACCGTCATGCCATCGGCCACCATCGCGACCACGGTGGCGACGGGCAAGCGCATTCCCCGGATGCACGGCGCGCCACCCATCACCGCGGGGTCGACAGTGATGCGGGCGAACGCCATGTGGGCAGGGTACGCGCTCCCGGAGTAGTAGGTCGCCATGCGCTCTACCACGAGCCCGTGCGACCGACTGGGCAGGCCTGTGCGACGCGACGCCGTCGTTGTCTCAGCAGCCCGCCCTGCCTGCGTGCGCGCTAGGGGGCAGGCAAGCGGATTGGCTACGTTCCCGCTGAAGAGCCCGTATCGCACGATGGTCACGTAGTCGGACCCATACGGACCGAGGTGCGGCGTCGCTCGCGTCGAAGGCGGCCAGGACCTGCGCTTCGCTCAGCCTGGGCTGTAGGACGAGGGAGCCGGGTCGACTCGGAAGGAACGAGGGCGCCGGAGCCGGGCTGATAGGACAGTGTCAGGTAGGGCTGCCGCAAGGCGACCGTCGGCAGGCGCCTGCTCGTTCGGTCGGCGAGGGCCTCCCGGGGTCGGGCCATCGCCGTGGTCGGGGCACAGCGACGCCGTCGGTCGCCACTCGTAGCTCGTCACGGCCTCCGGCCCCGCGCATGACCGCAACGGCGGGCCCTGGCGCCGGCCGCCCTCGACGCGGCCCGGCCGGCGCCAGCCACTGCCCATGACCCTGCGGCGCCGTTCGGGACCGCTCGAACCCGCTCGGCGCGCGGGGAAAGCGCGGGGACGCTCCCCCCAGGCGCGAAATGAGCCGGGGGTGCACCCCGGCTCACCTGCTCTTTTGTGGTCGGGCTGGGGAGATTTGAACTCCCGACCTCTTGACCCCCAGTCAAGCGCGCTAACCAAGCTGCGCCACAGCCCGTACCAAGGCCGACTGTAGCCGCGGTAGCGCGTGGGAGTCGGCCGGCGCCTTCGTGGGAAGGTATCTGGCGATGAACCCGATGAAGCTGACTCGCCGCCTTCCTGCCCTCGTCCTCCTGCTGATCGGCGGGCAGTTGGCCCTGGCGTCGGGCGCCAGCGCCGGCCAGGGCGGCCTCCTGGGGACCGGGCTCTTCGCTCCCCCGCCGGCCGTGGTCACGCCGGCGCCAGCGCCGGCACCGCCGACCATGCTCCAGCTCGAACAGAAGCTGGACGCGCTCCGCTACGACGTCGGCCCCGTCGATGGCATCTCCGACGCCCAGACGACCAGCGCCATCACGGCCTACCAGAAGGTCAACGGGCTGCCCCGCACCGGCGACCTTACCGATGCGCTCACCGCCCAGATCATGGCGACCGAGGGCACTCCCCAACCGATGATGGCCGACGGCGAGCCCAACCGGATTGAGGTCAGCCTGGCCCGCCAGGTCCTGTTCCTGTTCGAGGGCGGCAACCTCACCAAGATCCTGGCCGTGTCGACCGGTACGCCGGCCACCCCCACCCCCACCGGTACGTTCCGCATCTACCGGTACGACGCGGGCTGGCACACCAGCCGCCTGGGCCGGCTCTACAACGCCGAGTACTTCGTCGGCGGGTATGCCGTCCACGGATCGCTTTCGATCCCGTCCCAGCCGGCGTCGCACGGTTGCATCCGCATCTCGATGTACTCGGCCGAGTGGTTCCCGTCGCATGTGACCAGGGGCACCCAGGTGGTCATCCTCCCGACCTGATGCTCGCCGGTCCGGCGGCCGGTCAGATCTTGTGGATCACCCACTCGATGCCCTGGATCGCCCGCCAGCTCAGATAGACCGTCATCGTGATGATCAGCAGCTTGAAGTGCCACGGCGTCTTCGACGGGGTGGTGTCGAGCGCCTTCCCGCACGTCGGGCAGGTGCCACCCTCCCCGAGCTCGCCCGGCCGCCAGTAGTGGTCGCAGTCCTCACACGTCGGCATCGTTCGACTTTCAGGTACGGCGGACAGCGAGGATGGCGACGTCGTCTCGGATCGGGCCGGTAGCGAAGTCGCGGGCCGCAGCCAGCAACGACTTACAGAGGACATCAGCGGCGACACCCGGGTCCCGCCGGATGTGGGCGGCAATGCGCTCCTCGCCGAAGAGCTGACCGCCGGCCCGGGCCTCGGCCAGGCCGTCGGTGTAGAGCACCAGCAGGTCACCCGAATCGAGCGAAACCTCCCGGCTGGAGTAGGAGGCCTTCGGGTTGAGGGTCAGCAGCGGCCCCGTGGCGCGGAGCGGGCGGACCTCCCCGTCGTGCCACAGCCACGCCGGCGGGTGGCCGGCGGAGGCGTAGCGCAGGGTGCCGGCGGCCTGGTCGAAGACGACGAGGCACAGCGACACGAACTCCTCGTTACGGGTCTGGGCCGAGATGACGGCGTTGAGCTCCTCGAGCGCCTGGGCTGGGTCGCGGTACTGGCGAAGGAACACCCGCAGCAGGTACTTGACCTGGAAAGCGGTGATCGACGGCTCGATCCCGTGACCGGAGACATCGCCAATGACGGCGGCGACCCGCTTCGGCCCGGTGGGCGTGATGTCGTAGAAGTCGCCGGCCATCAGCCCGGTGCCGGCCTCATACGCCCGGCCGACCTCGAAACCCTCGAACGCCGGCAGCTCCTGCGGCGCCAGCCGGGCCGCCCACTGCCGGGGCGCCAGGTCGTGTTGCGATAGGACCTCCTCGGCCCGGCGCTCCAGGCTGGCCCGCTCCTCGCTGAGGTCGGCCTCGGCCAGGAACCGCCGGCCCCAGATCATCGTCATCACGATCGGCACGGCGAGCAGCACCTGGGCGAGGCGCGGCCAGCTGCCGGCGAACGACGCCCCCGCCGAGATGATGGCGACGACGGTGTAGAGCAGCGTCGTGTGGACCTCTTTGCGGTAGGCCGACCGGGCCAGGTCGGCGGCCATCGTGCCCGACGGGCCACTGCCTTCCAGCAATCGACGCCAGGAGCGCTGGAGCCGCAACGCGGAGCGGGCCCAGATGACCGCGGCCACCACGCACGCGAACGAGACGACCAGCAGAAGCGGGTACCTGACCATGCCCAACGAAGAATCCTAGAGGTAATGG
>JANMRJ010000964.1:0-13288 GCA_031370985.1 Acidimicrobiales bacterium | reverse complement strand
CGCCGGGCCGGAGCTCGTCGGCGCGGGCCTTGAAGTACTCCTTCTGCGCCTCGTTCACCGTGCCGTCCAGGTAGGTGTCGAGGCCCCACATCCACCAGCCGTGGGGGAGACGGATAGCCCACCAACTGCTTGCCTGGTTGGCTTTCCACCCGCAGAAGTCCCTCGGCGCAGCCGGAGTGGTGAGGATGTTTCGCCACGCTTGGAGGCCCCCGTACCAATCGTGGTTGCCCGGCAGGGCGAAGACGGAGGGCGCCGGTCCGTTCCCGGCTTCGAGTGCATATTGGTAGGGCTTCACGAGCTGGCGGGCGTACCTGCGCCTCGACGCGTACGGGTACACCTCGTCGCCCCCCAGGATGAGGAGGGAGCCACGAGGCAGGGGCTCACCGGCTTTGGGCGACGGCCCGACCTTGAGCTGGTTACGGCCGGCCGTCCACGCCACCTGGGCGGTTGGATCGAAGGCGTCGCCCATGTCCGCGATGTAGTCGAACCACAGCTCGTTGGGCGCGGAGCGGTCGTGGTGGAGGGTCTCCAGCGGACCGCTCTCCCGGGTATCCTGCTTTCGCAACATCCGATACAGCATCGGCACCATCTCGGCCGGATCGAACCATCGGGTCATCCGGCTGCGGACCCGGCCGACGTTCCGTCGCGGCTGTGCGGTCGTCGACGCGTAGACGCGATGAGAGGCTCGCTCGGACTCGCTGGCGTCGTGGAACACCGTGGCCGCGAACTCGCTGGCCCGGGCGGCCAGGCCGAGCACGTACACGTAATCACGGGCCTGCTCGCGCAGTTGGCGGAGATCGCTGCGAAACGCGTGGTGGAGCGCGCCGTCCGCGCCGCCCCAAACCCGCTCCCATGCGGCCACCCCGACCTGGTCCGGGCGAGCGGCCTCGTGCTCCTCCATGCGAGGGTGCCAGCGCGACAGGAAGGGGCGCAGCACGTTGGTTTGGAGCCGGACGATCACGACGGCAATCGACAGGCGCCCGTCGCCGGGGTCCCGCGCCGTGCCCGGACCGTGCTCCCGGAGCAGCTCACGGCTGGTGGTGAACAACGAGTAGAGCGAGGTCAGCGCCTCGCGGTCGGTGCCCTCGTCCGCGGCCAGGTCCACCAGCGAGACCCGGGTGACCAGCTCCACGAGGAGGACCCACGCGGCCTCGGCCTCGGCATCACTGGGTTCCCAGGTGGCCTCGACGCCGAGGAAGGGCACCGGGACGGTGATCTGCTTCGGTCGCTTCAGCAGGTGGCTACCGCCGTTCTCAACGGGGTTTCACCTCGACGGGCACTCGTCGGAGCGCGCCGAACCGTCACCCGTTCGATACACGGCGGGCGGCGGCGTGCTCGACGAGCTGGCGGAAGAGGCCCTGCTGCTCCGGCCAGTCCTCCAGCAGCTCGGGGTGCCACTGGACGGCGACGATGTGCGGGCTGCCAGGCACCTCGATGGCCTCCACCGTGTCGTCCTCCGCCCACGCCACTGCCCGGGTGCCCGGCGCGGCCTGGTCGACAGCCTGGTGGTGGAGGGAGTTGACCTCGACCTCGGTGGCGCCCAGGGCGTCGGCCAGGTGGCTGTCGGGCTCGATCTTCACCCGGTGGACGGCCTCGTGCCAGCGGTCGGCCCGGTCGTGGTCCTGGCCGGTGGCCTGGGGGACGTGCTGGATGAGCGAGCCCCCCATGGCCACGTTGAGGACTTGCATGCCCCGGCAGGTGGCCAGCAGCGGCAGGTCGGCCTCAATGGCGGCCCGGATCAGGCGGATCTCGAAGGCGTCGCGGAGGGGGTCGACATTGTGGGTCTCGGCGATGGGATGGGCACCGTAGCGCGACGGCGCCACGTCGCCGCCCCCCGTCAGCAGGACACCATGGACCGCCGGCAGGAGGTGGTCGACCGCGTCGGGGTCGAGCACCGGCAGGATCACGGGCATGCCGCCGGCCCGTTCGATGGCGTCGACGTAGAACCGGCTGGCGGTGTGGAGCAACGCCAGCCCGGTGGCAATCGGCACGATCCGGGGATGGGCGGATATCCCGATGATCGGCTTCACCGACCCAAATCTACGGCCCTGAGACCTATGATGTCGTGAACAACTCCGAGACGAAGGCGTTCAAGGCGTCGAGGCTGGCGGGCGAGCCGTCGGCCACGAACACCGCCGGCCGGCCGGCACCGGCGCCCTCGATCGTGGCCGCCAACCGCCCGGCGGCGGCGCCGTCAGGCCCGACGAGGACGACCGTCGCCCCGCCGGCGGCCAGCCGGAGCGCCAGTCCCTCGGCGCCGGCCCAGTCCACTGGCACCACGACGACGTTGCCGGCGAGCTCCACCGCCGCATCCTGTCCGAGCTGGGGTCACTGAGTGCGGCATTTGACACTGCGTGTCACCAGTTCGCCGACGCCGGCGGGAATGCCGACCGGCTGGGTCGGGTTTAGGATGTCCGACATGCCCGCTCCGACGCCCATCGACCCCAGGGGACCTCGCTTCAACCAGGCGGTGCTGGCTACTGCCCTCCTCGGCGGCTTCCTGGCCGACTGGCGTCCGGTCGTGCCGCTGTTCGCGCTCGTGCTCCTGGCCGGCGCCGCCCTCGGGCCCAGGTACGGGCCTTTCCTGGCCCTGTACGCCCAGGTGATCCGGCCCCGCCTGGCCCCGCCCCACGAGCTCGAAGACCCTCGCCCGCCCCGCTTCTCGGCGGCCATGGGCGTTGGATTCCTCGGCGCCGGCACCATGGCCTTCGCCGCCGGCGCCCCTGGGCTCGGCTGGGGCCTGGCCCTGACGGTGGCCGCGCTGGCCGCCCTCTCCGCCACCACCGGCATCTGCCTCGGCTGCGAGATCTACCTGGTCCTGGCCCGCCGGCGCCCGGTTACGTCCTGATGTTCCTCGCCCGGGGCGTGATCGTCCTCGTCATCCTTTTCGGCGTCGCCCTGGCCGGCCGCCTCTACCGGTCGTGGCGTGCCGGCCTCCGCACCGAACGGCCGGCGCACCCCCTCGTCCCCGAGTCGCTCCTCGCCGGCGCAGCTCGGACCTGGGTGGTCTTCACCTCCCCCTACTGCGCGACATGCGGCCCGGTCGAGGCCCGGCTGCGGGCCTCAGACCCCGAAGCGCGCGTGGTCAAGGTCGACGCCACCCGTGAGCCGCACCTGGCCGACGCCTTCTCGGTCCGGTCCGCCCCAACCGTCCTGCTGGCCGACGCGGCAGGCAATGTGACGGCCCGGCTGGTCGGCCCTGAAGCAGTCGATGCCTACCTCGCCGGCGCCCTGCGGCACTAGCAAGGCCCCGACGTCGACCGCACTGAGTCGTCGACCGCACTGAGTCGAGTCGTCGCCCGAATCAGCTCAGCGGTCGAGGGTCGTGCCCGCGGTTCGGCAGATGTCGTGCGATCGGTCAGGCCCAACAGAGCTCACCTCTCGCTACCACCACTTCTCCCAAGGCTCGTCGGCGATCGTCTGAGTCGCCAGGCGGTTCGCCTCGGCCAACTCGCTCTCGGACTCCGGGACCCGTCGATAGCCGTTGGCGTACGCCTCCTCAAGGACATCTCGCCGCTGGCCTGAAACGATCATCTCGACCGCTCGCCGAACGGCCGACGAGCGGCTCGGAAATAGCCCCTGGACGACGAGCTCATCGAGTTCTCGCACCAGCCCATCCGGCAGCTTCACGGCAATCTGGGTCATACCGTGAGTATTGAGTATACCGAAGCGCGTAGTACCGAGTTCCCGGTGAGTGTGTCTCGCTGACCAGGGCAAACTCGAGTCGGCGGAGCTCCTCAGGCGCCGACGTAGGCGGCGAGGTGCTCGCCGGTGAGGGTGGCGCGGGCAGAGACGAGGTCGGCGGGGGTGCCCTCGAAGACGATCCGGCCGCCGTCGTGGCCGGCGCCGGGGCCGAGGTCGATGATCCAATCGGCGTGGGCCATGACCGCCTGGTGGTGGGCGATGACGATGACCGACTTGCCGGAATCGACCAGCCGGTCGAGCAGGCCGAGCAACTGCTCGACATCGGCGGGGTGGAGGCCGGTGGTCGGCTCGTCGAGGACGTACACATCGCCCTTTTCGCCCATGTGGGTGGCCAGCTTGAGCCGCTGCCGCTCGCCGCCGGACAGCGTCGTGAGCGGCTGGCCGAGCCTGAGGTAGCCGAGCCCGACGTCGGCGAGCCGCTCGAGAATCCTGTGCGCGGCCGGCGTGCGCGCCTCGCCGGCCTTCCGCTCCTGGCCGCTCGGGCCTGGGCCGAAGAACGCCTCGGCCTCGACCACCGACATGGCCAGCACCTCGGCGATGTTGCGGCCGCCGAAGTGGTAGTCGAGCACCGATGCCTCGAACCGCTTCCCCTCGCACAGCTCGCAGGTGGTGGCGACGCCGGCCATCATCGCCAGGTCGGTATAGATGACACCGGCACCGTTGCAGGTGGGGCAGGCGCCCTCGGAGTTGGCGCTGAACAGCGCCGGCTTCACGCCGTTGGCCTTGGCGAACGCCTTGCGGATCGGTTCGAGCAGCCCGGTGTAGGTCGCCGGGTTACTCCGTCGCGAGCCGCGGATCGGGGTTTGGTCGACCGCCACCACACCATCGCAGCCCGACACCGAGCCGTGAACCAGTGAGCTCTTGCCCGACCCGGCGACGCCGGTGATGACGACAAGCACCCCGAGCGGGATGTCGACATCGACGTTGCGTAGGTTGTGCGCCGTCGCGCCGCGTACCTCCATCGCGCCGGCGGAGGTCCGCACCGTCGGCTTGAGGGCAGCCCGGTCGTCGAAATGGCGGCCAGTGACAGTGTTGCTGGTCCGCAGGCCATCGACGGTGCCTTCGAAGCAGACGGTGCCGCCGGCCGTGCCGGCGCCGGGACCGAGATCGACGACGTGGTCGGCGATGGCGATCGTCTCGGGCTTGTGCTCCACGACCAGCACCGTGTTGCCCTTGTCCCGCAGCCGCAGCAGCAGACCGTTCATCCGGGCGATGTCATGGGGGTGCAGGCCCGTGGTGGGCTCGTCGAAGACGTAGGTGGTGTCGGTGAGCGAGGAGCCGAGGTGGCGGATCATCTTGACCCGCTGCGCCTCGCCGCCCGAGAGGGTGCCCGACGGCCGGTCGAGGCTGAGATAGCCCAACCCGATCTCCACGAACGAGTCGAGCGTGTGTCGCAGCTTCTCGAGTAACGGCGCGACGGAAGGCTCCGACCGCGCGCCCACCCACTCGGCCAGGTCACTGATCTGCATCGCGCACGCGTCGGCGATGTTGACGCCCTTGATCTTCGAGGACCGGGCCGCCTCGCTGAGCCGGGTGCCGCCGCACTCAGGACATGGGGTGAACGTGAACGCCCGCTCCACGAACGCACGGATGTGGGCCTGCATGGCGTCGATGTCCTTGGACAGCATCGACTTCTGGATCTTCGGGATCAAGCCCTCGTAGGTGAGGTTGATGCCGTCGACCTTGATCTTGGTCGGCTCCTTGTGGAGCAGGTCGTGCAGCTCCTTCTTGGTGTACTTGCGGATCGGCTTGTCAGGGTCGAAGAAGCCGCAGCCGCTGAAGATCCGGCCGAACCAACCCTCCATGCTGTAGCCGGGGATGGTGAGCGCGCCCTCGTTGAGCGACTTGCTGTCGTCGTACAGCGCCGTCAGGTCGATGTCGTTGACGGCGCCGCGTCCCTCGCAGCGCGGGCACATGCCGCCGGTAATGCTGAAGCTCCGTCGCTCCTTGACGGTGGCGCCGCCACGCTGGATCGTGACCGCCCCCGCGCCCGAGATCGATGCGACGTTGTACGAGAACGCCTGGGGAGATCCGATAGACGGCTGCCCGAGGCGGCTGAACAGGATGCGCAGCATGGCGTTGGCGTCGGTGGCCGTCCCGACCGTGGATCGGGGGTCGGCGCCCATCCGCTGCTGGTCAACGATGATCGCCGTCGTCAGCCCTTCCAGCACGTCGACCTCGGGCCGGGCCAGCGTCGGCATGAAGCCCTGCACGAAGGCGCTGTAGGTCTCGTTGATCATCCGCTGCGACTCTGCGGCGATCGTGGAAAACACCAGCGAGCTCTTGCCCGAACCGGAGACGCCGGTGAACACGGTCAGCCGGCGCTTCGGGAGCTCGACGCTGACATCCTTGAGGTTGTTCACGCGTGCGCCGTGCACACGGATCAGGTCGTGGCTGTCGGCGACGTGGGGCGCCGGCGAAGGTCCAGGATTTTTCACGGCCTAGCGCAGCTGCTGGATGCGGAGGAGGTTGCCGGCGGGATAGCGGACGGCGCAGACACGAATGCCGTGGGGCTGCTCGATCGGCTCCTGGACGATTACTCCCAACGGGCGAGGCTGCAGTGCTGACGTATCATGTCGTCCTTCGTCAACAGGCCGCAGTTGGCGGCGACCGCATCACCAACGATAATTCGGTCGAACGGATCGCGCGTCCAGGACAGCGGCGCCGCGGCAGCCACAACCGCAGCCATCGAGAGGCCTGACACCGTGAGGCCCAACCGCTGGTGCAGGTCGGCGATGAGGGCAGCCCCGGGGACGGTGATCCGGCCGATCTCGTGCAGGTAGGCGAGCTCGAGTCCCACGATCGGGTTGATCACGAGCTCGTCGTGCTCGAGGGCTTCGATCGCCGTCTCAGGGAAGCGCTCGAGCTCGCCGGCGTAGAGCCAAACGACGACATGGGTATCAAGCCGGATCACGGCCGCCAGCCCGGCGACCAGTCAAGGTGGACGAAGTCCTCGGCGTCGCCGACGACCACCTCCGGTCGCCGCTGGAGTCGGCCGAGCCGAGCGGGTGGGTCGTCGGCCACGATTCGCAGCGTCCGACCGTTTCGCTCGATCTCGACGGGAATCCCAGTCTCGAGCACCTCATCGAGAATCCGGTAGACGTTCTCGCGCAGCTTCGAAGCCGTGATGCTCATGGAAACCCCATACTAGTACGTGCGTTGGGGAGTAAGCGCACGTACGAGGCTTCTGCTGGACCAGAAACTCCCGCCGAGATCCACGCGGGGGTCCAGAGCAGGGACTACGTTCGGGCTGTGGCGAGCACGATGAACAATCTTGGGGGGATCGACCTCGAGGAGATCGAGGCGGTGGTGGGGTCGCGGTCCTTCGAGCGCGGTTGTGCTTACGCGCGCAAAGGCCGGGTCCTAAGGGTCAGGTGGGACCAGCACTCGGAGACACTGGCGGGTTCGGTGGTCGGCCAGGCGCTGTATGCCGCCACCGCGCGCTTCGCCTCTACGGGCCGTGGCGTGCTGACGTTCGAGTACGGGGAATGCAGCTGTCCCATGGGCTACAACTGCAAGCACGTCGCGGCGATCGCCGTTGCCGCCACCGACCTCGGGCTTCATCGGCACGGGCCGGAACAGCGTCCGTCGGTCAGCCCCGCCTCACAGCCGGCATCGTGGGAAGGGCCGCTGCGTGCACTGATCGAGACGCCCGAGGCGGCCACCGGCACGCCGCTCGCCATCGAGCTGGCGCTGCACAAGGGCGGCGCGGCCGAGCGCGGCGCAGCCGAGCGGGGCGGGTGGCGGCTGCTGGCGCGCCTCATGCGACCGGGAGCACGGGGTGGATGGGTCAACGGCACGTTGGCGTGGAGCGGCCTTGACGCATGGCCCGTCAGGAGCGGGGGGTTCCGCCCCGATCATCTGGCGCTGGTCAGCGAGTTGCACTCGATCTACCGCGCCAGTCCAGGGCGGACCCACTCCTACAGCTATGGGGGCTACGGCGCGGACAAGACGCTCGACATGAGCGACTTCGGCCCCCACCTGTGGCCGCTGCTGGACGAGGCGGGCCGGATCGGCCTCCCGCTCGTCCACGCCCGCAGCACTCTCGGTGAACTGGCGCCTCACGTCCAGGGCGAGCTCCAGATCGACATCACGCGGCCTCCCGGCACCGCCTCGGTGGTGCAAGCCCGACTGCGCGTCGATGGCGACGACGCGGGCCTCGATCCCTTGCTGTTCCTCGGTCCGAGTGGGCACGGCGTCGTGTGTGCCGAGGGTGCCGACGGCGACGCCGACAGCCGGCCCCTGCGCATGGTGCGCCTCACTCGGCCGGTCGCTCGACAGTTGCAGCAGATGCTGCTCGACAACGGATCCCTCGTGATCCCGGCGAATGACCTCAGCCGCTTCTCCGAGGAGCTGTGCCCCTCCCTGGCCCGCATTGCCACTGTCGTGTCGTCGGACGGTTCGTTCATCCCACCGGAGATGTCGCCGCCCTCGCTTGTGCTGCGCGCCCGCCACAGCGCGCCGCACACCGTCGAGCTCGGATGGGAGTGGGCCTACCGGATCAGCGGCACCACGAGCCGTGTGCCGTTCACGCCAAGTGGGGGAGGCGTCGGCCTTCGCGACCTCGACGCCGAGCGTGCGATCCGCGCCAGCACGTCCCTTGCCGGTACCGGCCTGGATCGCTTCGGCCTGGTCGACGACCGAGGCCGGCCACATGACGGGCCGGCGGCGGCGCTGCACGGTCTCGACAGTATGCGGTTCATCACCGAGCACCTGCCCCAGCTTGAAGGCCTGCCGGGCATCGCCGTTGAGATCGAGGGTGAGCCGGCCGACTACCGCGATGTCGCCGCCTCCCTGGAGATCGGCGTCTCGACCGCCGAGATTCAAGGCGACCGCGACTGGTTCGATCTCGGCGTGACGATCTCCGTGGAAGGCCGCTCGCTGCCCTTTGCCGACGTGTTCGTCGCTCTGGCGAGCGGCGAACCCCACATGCTGCTCCCAGACGGCGCCCACTTCTCGTTGGAGGATGCCCGGCTGCAGTCGCTGCGCGACCTCATCGAGGAAGCCCGCTCCCTGGTTGACTCGCCATCGGCGCCCTTGCGTATCAGCCGGTATCAAGCCGGACTGTGGGCCGAGCTGGCCGCGCTCGGTGTGGTGACCGAGCAGGCGGAGGCATGGCAGTCGCAGGTGGAGGCGCTACTCGAACTCGACACCATCGCCGAGCACGCTCTGCCATCAACGCTGGTGGCCGAGCTCCGGCCCTACCAGCGCGACGGCTTTGCCTGGCTCGCCTCGCTCTGGGAGCTGGGGCTCGGCGGGATTCTCGCCGACGACATGGGACTGGGCAAGACCCTGCAGGCTCTGGCGCTGATCTGCCATGCCCGGGAGCGCGACCCCGACATCGGTCCTTTCCTGGTGATCGCGCCGACGAGCGTCGTGCCCGGATGGGTCGGGGAGGCCGCGCAGTTCACTCCTACCCTCCGCGTCGAGGCGGTGACCGACACGTTCGCCAAGTCTGGGCGCACGATCGGTGATGTCGCCAAGTCTGACGTGGTCGTCACGACGTACACGCTGCTCCGGCTCGAACCCGAAACCTATGGCGCGGTGCGCTGGGCCGGCGTGATCTGCGACGAGGCGCAGAACGTCAAGAACCATCAGGCGAAGTCCTACCGCTGCGTTCGTGAACTTGTGGCGCCGTTCAAGCTCGCCCTGACCGGTACGCCGATGGAGAACAACCTGATGGAGCTGTGGTCGCTGTTGTCGATCACCGCGCCGGGCCTGTTCCCCGAGCCGAAACGCTTCGCCGAGCAGTACGCACGGCCGATCGAACGCCACGGCGACGGCGAACGTCTGGCCCGACTGCGCCGGAGGATGAAACCGCTCGTCAAGCGGCGAACCAAGGAGCTCGTCGCCAGCGACCTGCCGGCCAAGCAGGAGCAGACCCTCGAGATCGACCTCCACCCTCGCCACCGCAAGCTCTATGACACCCATCTCCAACGGGAACGCCAACGGGTCCTCGGTCTGCTCGGCGACTTCGACCGCAACCGCTTCACGATCCTGCGGTCGATCACGCTGCTGCGCCAGCTCAGCCTGCATGCGGGGCTTGTCGAGCCACGCCACAACGCCGTCCCGTGCGCGAAGATCGGCGCACTCACCGAGCAGCTCGTCGATGTCATCGGCGGAGGCCATCGGGCGCTCGTCTTCAGCCAGTTCACGTCATTCCTCGCCAAGGTGCGCGAGCGCCTCGATCAGGAGGGCGTGTCCTACTGCTATCTCGATGGCCGTACCCGATCACGCCAGCGCGTGATCGAGCGCTTCCGGGGGGGCGACGACCCCGCGTTCCTGATCAGCCTGAAGGCCGGAGGCGTCGGGTTGAACCTCGTCGAGGCCGACTATTGCTTCCTCCTCGACCCGTGGTGGAACCCGGCGACCGAGAACCAGGCCATCGACCGCACCCACCGTATCGGCCAGACGCGCCCGGTGATGGTGTACCGGGTCATCTCCAAGGACACGATCGAGGAGAAGGTCGCGGCCCTGGCGCGCCGCAAAGCCGCACTGTTCAAGGGCGTACTGGACGACGGCGACGTGTTCGCGAGTGGTCTCACCGCCGACGACATCCGCGGGCTCTTCTCGTAGCTGGTCTAGCGCAGGTCTAGCGCAGGTCCATGCCGTCGAGCGGCATAGCACGAGCTGACCGGCGCTCACACACGTGGCCTTCTCCCACCAGGCCCAGGAGTGCTTCTTCGAGGGCCACGCGCTGGCCTTCGACGCGTTCGGGGCCGTGCCCGGTCGCATCCGCCCCGATTATGTTCCGCGGAACATAATCGGGGTTCTGTTCCCGAGCGCGTTATGTGGCCGGGGGCGCGGCGGCCCCGTGATCACGGCGGTGAACGAGCCGATGGCGGCGGTCGCGGGCACATAACGCTCAGAGCGAGGCGAGCCAGTCGAGCAACGCCTGGTCGGACCGCCAGACTGGCGTTACGCGGGATGCCCCCGAAGAACCGGGCGGCTCGGTGGCCCGCAGGGCGTCGAGCTTGGTCCTGGTGTTGATCTCGGCGTAGCGGTTGGTGGTGGTCAGGTCGGCGTGGCCGAGCCACCCGCGGATCACGTTGACCTCGACGCCGGCCTCAAGGAGGTGGACGGAAACAATGTGCCGGAAGATGTGCGGGCTGACCCGGCGCCCGGTGCGGGGGTCGTCCAGGTTCGACGCGTGGCGCCGGACGATCTTGTAGATGCCCGAACGGGTGAGGGCGTCACCGTTCGACGCGAACACCGGCGCCTGCGGCAGGGGCTTGGGGCCGACCAGGGGCCCCAGAAGGTCGGCGGTCTGGCGCCACAGGGGGCACGTCCGCCATTTGTCACCCTTCCCGTGGGGGTCATCTGAGTAACGGCGCCAAAGTGGCCAACAATTCATCCACTAACGCGAGTTAGAGGCGGCGCAGGGGCCGGCGTCGAGTGCTTGAGCACGCCGGCGATATCGAAAATCAGCATCCCGTACGGGTTGACGGCCTCTCGGCGATGATGCTGACGTGAGTGTCGTCCAGGAGATCTTCTGCAGGGGTTGCGGATACGAGTTCCCCGAGGGGGTTCGGGCGACCGAGGTCCCACGCCGCCCCTGCCCCGCGTGCGGCGGCACTGAGCGTTGCGGCACCATGATCGAAGGCGTCGCTGTCGGCACCGCAGTGTCATTTTTCGGTTCGGCCGAGCCGAATCGGACCTGGGTTGGTCAGTGGATGCGGATGCTCCGATCGCTCGAGAGAATGCAAGCGCCGCCGACCTCGTCGTTCGTCTACGCCGACGTCGAGGACGCCGTCGTCCACTTCTTTCAGGACGCGTGGCACTTGAAGGACTGGCTACTGAAGGACCCAGCCTCAGGCGCCCTCGTTGACGCGGATATCGAGGGCGAGGTCAATCGCGTGCTCGAACTGAAGATCGTCGCCGATGTGGCCAACGCCACCAAACACCTCGGCCTGAGTCCGAAGTGGAAGCCCCGAACGGGGAACCTGAACACGGCTCTAGGCGTTCTGACGTTCGGCGGTGACCCCACCGTCGGCATGGACTCGTCGTTCGACATCCGTTCCGGGGACGAGAGGTACGACGCGCTCAGCGTCGCCGTTGGAGCCGTTGGGGCTTGGAGGCGCTACCTCGAAAGCAAGGGGCTGCATCCTCCTGACTGAAGTTGCCGGGTCTCAACCCGGTAGATGATCGGCCTGGGGTCGCCCGGCGCGACTCAAGGGTCTCCTGGGTGACGGCGTCCCACCAACGGCGGCCAACGCTTCCACTAACCTTCCTTAGCTTAGTGGGCCTGTGACGAGGATCCGTGCAGGATCCTGAAAGCGACGGCCATCACTGGGCGTCGGGAGGCTCGGGTTGCGACCCGGGGGCAAGCGCGGGGAACCGCTCGTAGCGGCCCAGTGCGGACCTGGATCGGTCGGCGCACCAGGCCAGCGTCGTCACCGGGCAGATGGCCGACGGCGATCTCGGGCGGCAGCCCGGCGATGGCGGCATCGAGCAGGGCGACGTGGTCGGCGATGTTGTTGGCCCCGGCGTTGCCCGGCCGCAGGCGCACGGCGAGGGTCTCCCCGGTAGCATCGGCGAAGCAGTAGATGGGGTGGAACCCGTAGCCGCCCTTGTAGTTGGCCGCGGCCTCCTGCTTGTTCTCCGAGTGGATCTGGTGAAGCGAGCCGTCGATGTCGAGCACCACCGTCGCCGTCCCCGTCGTGGCTGCGGACCGGCGCCAGACCTTGGCCCGCACTTCGGCTACCGCATTCCAAAGTTCCGAGAGGGTCTCGGGGGTGATCGAACGGAACGTCCGGTACAGCGTCGAGTCCGACGGCACCGAGCCGAACATGCCGGCCTGGGAGCGGAGGCGTTCGATGTCGGCACACGCCTCGCCGCCGCCGGTCAGCATCAGCATGGCCTGGACGAGAACCTTGCCCCGGTCGTTGCACCGGCAGTCGCTCCCCGGCGATGGGGATACGGGCCGACAGTGAATCGCCGAGTCCGAGACGATCGGCGAAGGATCCAAGGGCGTGCAGCCCGACATGGGCCACGACTCCCTTGCCGGACCCTTCCACCACCGCCGAAAGCGTGCTGTTACGGTTCACTTGGTAGGTGCCCTCCAGGATCGGTCTCTGGCGCGTCGAGAACGTCAGAATCCCTTGTCTGGTGGGCACTTCCGCGGATGGGCGGCTCTCAGCTCACGTAGCCCCGTGAATGATCGGGGTTAGTAGCCGACGATTCTTGGCCCGACCCTACCCCGGAGACCCCACTCGCTTCCAGGCGTTTCGCACGCCGACGGTGCTTGCTCGCAGTCCTAAAATCGCACGTCACGCCGTTCCGACTCACCGGGGAAATAGCGCAACGACGGCGGTAACTGTTCAGGGGTGATCACGCGGAGCGTGAGGGTATCCACCACACTCCGCGCGCGGTCGGGTAGAACGTTCCCGTGGCCGAGCTTCCGGACGAGCGGACCGTTGCACTCGAGGCCGAGAACGAGCGACTACGGGCCGAGAACACCGCACTGAGAGGACTCGTCGAAGTCCTCGAAGCCAGGGTCGCCAGCCTGGAACGCGAAGCAGGCCGGGACTCACAGAACTCGGGCCGGCCGCCGTCGTCGGACACCCTGGCCGACAAGGCGAAG
>JANMRJ010000858.1:0-5715 GCA_031370985.1 Acidimicrobiales bacterium | reverse complement strand
GCCGACGACGATCCCGAGGAACGGGATCCCGACCATGGCGGGGACGATCGTCCCTCGCACCCCCTGCGCGAAGAGCCCGACGGCGACGGCGAACGCCGCAAGGCAGACGAGGAGCGGCAGCAGTCGGAGCCGGCGCAGCGGACCCGGGCGCTCGCGGCGCTGCACGCCGAGCGGCGACACGATGAGGCCGCGCAAGGCGACGACCGCGGACGCAACTCCCGTCGCGAGGACTGCGAGCACGAGCGCTGCCGCCGACAAGACCGGCGGCGTGATCGATTCCGGGAACCAGGTGGCCCCCAAGAGCGGCATGCGCGCGACCAGCGGACGCAGGGCCGCGAACAGCACGATACCGCCGAGCGCACCGGGGATCGCGGCGAGCAGAGCCTCGACGGCCGCCAGGACTGTCACCTGTGAGGGCGTCGCGCCCACGAGCCGCATCGCTGCTAGCCGCCGCTCCCGACGCGCCGCAGACAGTCGGGTGGCGACGGACACGAACACCACAACGGGCGCCAGCGCGCCGATCACCGCGATCACCACGAGAAGTTGCGCAATCGGGTCGGACGGCATCGGGACCCGGCCGGTCCCGTTGAGCGCGGTGACTACCCGGGCGCCCTCGGACCGTGCGCCGATGGCCCGGAGCTCCGCAGCATCGCGGCCGACCACGACAGCGAGCTCGTCGGGCGCCAGCAGCCCCGCGTCCGAGATCGTGCCCGCGACCGCGCCGAAGCGGTCGCCGAGTTCGTTCGGTGGGCTGGCCGCGATCAGCCGCGCCAGCGCCGGCGACACGTACGCCTCGCCGGCCAGCGGGACGCGATCGAGGCCGGGCGGGACCGGGGCGTCCGTCGAGAGCGACGCCACGTCCATCCGCGTGAGCTGCAGGCCGTGCCAATAGTCGTCTGTCCGCTGGATGATCAACCCGGCGGAGGCCGCATCGAGGTCGACCACCCCTGGCGTGTCGCGCCAGGCCGCGTGGTCGTACCGGGTCTGGAGGGCGGGCTCGAATGAGATCGCGAACAACAGGATGGCGGTGCCTAGGGCGACGGCGAGCGCCGTCATTGCGGTGACGAGCCGGCCCGACCCTCCGCCCGCGAACGCGAGCCGCCAAGCTAGGCCGATCATTCCGCCGCGCCCCCCGAGATGCGGCCATCGCGGACGATCAGTTCGCGGTCCGCGTACGCGGCGATGCGCGGCTCGTGGGTGATGAGCAGGACGGTGACGCGGCCGGCGCGCGCCGCACCGGTCAGAAGCTCCATAACCTGCTCCCCCGCGAGGCTGTCGAGCGACCCTGTGGGCTCGTCGGCGAACACCACGCGGGGTTCGACGACCAGGGCCCGCGCCACGGCGACGCGCTGCGCCTGGCCGCCGGACATCTCACCGGGCCGACGGCTCTCGAGCCCGTCGAGGCCAAGCTTCGGGAACATGTCGCCGGCCGCGGCCATCGCCCGCGCCCTCGGGACGCCGTTGAGGAGCAGCGGCAGGGCCACGTTCTCCACCGCGGGAAGCTCGGGCACCAGCTGGCCGAACTGGAACACGAAGCCGAAGGACGAGCGGCGGAGGCGGCTCCGCTCGCCCTCGCCGAGATCATCGATCCGCCGACCGTCGAAGACCACGCGGCCTTCGTCGGGACGCAGGATCCCGGCCAGGCAGTGCAGCAGCGTGGACTTCCCGCTCCCCGATGGCCCCATGACCGCGACTATCTCCCCTTCGCGGATCCCGACGTCGATCCCGCGCAGGGCCTCGGTCAGGCCAAAACGGCGCACGAGCCCCTCACCGCGGAGCACCGGGCTCGCCGACTCGAGCGCCTGGTCACGGGCCACGGAGGCCGCCGCTGATGGAAGGGTGGGGGCCGGGAGCTGGAGGGCCTCGTTCATTCGACGGTCTCCGGGTGCGGCGGTTCAAGGACGGCCGAGGGCAGTAGCGGCACAATCTGCTTGGTCAGCTCGCCGACGCGGGCGGCGGTGAGCTCGATCCAGCGCAGGTCCGCCTCGAGGTGGAACAGCGCGTAGTCGGCGAGGAGTGCGATCGGCAGTGACGCGGTGCGCCGAAGTGCGGTGAGCTCGCGCATGCGCGCGAGGTGTGCGTGGCGCTGGGCGTCGAGCAGGGGCGTCACCGCGCGGCCGGTCAGGACCGCGAGCGTGACCTTGGTGAACAGCGTGGCCTGCAGGTGCGGCTCGGGGTCGATGGGCTCGGCCAGCCACGACGCCAGCGTCTGGCTCCCCTGCCCCGTGATCGCGTAGAAGCGGCGTTCGGGACCCTCGGCCTGGTCGGTTCCCGCCAGGACGACGTTGCCGTCTCGCTCGAGGCGGCCGAGGGTGGCGTACACTTGGCCGAACGCGAGCGGCCGGTCGGGAGCGAAGTGGCGGTCGAACATGCGCTTGAGGTCGTAGCCGTGGCGTGGTGCGGGCTCGAGCAAGCCGAGCAATGCGTGGGCTGTGGACATTGCTGCACTATACACTGCGTGTATAGCCGTGTCCGTCTTGCCTCGCATGGCGACGCTACCGGCCGGCGTCCACCAGCCTGTCGCTCACCGCGCGACTAGTGACCGGGGAGCTCGACTCCCGCGTCTCACAACGCCTTCGAAGGCAAGATCGCCACGACCACCGTGCCGGATTGCGTGACCGGCGCGCAGACGACGATCCCGACGGAAATCGTTCGGATCATCGCGGGCCGCGTCAACGGAACGCCGGTGCAGTGCCAGGCGCAGTGGGGAGACCAGTGATGAATCGTCGCTTCACGCGCCTCGCGATCCGCGCGACGTTCGTCCTGGCCGTGGGGATCGCGCTCCTCGGTTCTACGGCCGCGGTCGGCATGAATGGCTCGCTGCCGGGAGCGCCAACCGTCGCTCGAGCGGTCGATTCGTCCCGCGGGTTCGCCGCCTTCGTCGACTCGCAGCGCTCGACCTACTTCTGGGCGGGCATCGACAATTCGAATCCGGCCCTCTACGCGCACTTCGTCTTCTACGTCCAGGGCGTCGGGTCGTTCATGCCCAACGGTGCAGCCACCGTCGAGCCCAAGAGCGACCACAGCGTCATCGTCCGCTACACGGGTCCCGGCTTCGTGGACCACGCAGCGGTGATGAACCTGGCCCTCGCCCGATCGAT
This sequence comes from Acidimicrobiales bacterium, assembly GCA_031370985.1. Classification (GTDB taxonomy): domain Bacteria; phylum Actinomycetota; class Acidimicrobiia; order Acidimicrobiales; family AC-14; genus CADCTB01. The sequence continues at coordinate 2,614 of JANMRJ010000858.1, read as the reverse complement.
CGCGAGCGGTCCACCGATCGCGACGGACGTCCGGCTCGAGGCCCAGATCAATCCCGACCACCACACCGCCAGCGCCCAGCTCTGGTCGGGCCCCGACACCTACAAGCTCGTCTCGGTCCGGCCGAGCGCGGATCCGGCGACCACGGCCCAGTCGATCGCGACGCTGATGAAAGCCCAGAACTGGAGTGCCATCTACGATCAGCTGGACAGCAGCTATCGGGCGCTCATCACCCGCAACCAGTGGGTCCAGGAGGAGACCGCGGCACTCTCCGGGTGGTTGGCCGGCAAGACGCTGACCGACGTCACGGTTGGCACGACCTCGGCCGCCGCCGAAGACCCGGGCTACTGGTCGGCTCGGTTTACGCTCATCCTGACCGCCCAAGGCGCATCAGGGACCACGACCCGCACGCTGAACGGCGTACTCATCCTCGAGGGCAATGCGTGGCGCTTCTTCACCGGAGAGGCAAGTCACTGATCCAGGTGAGCCGAGCCGGGAGGGCGATCGTCGTCCTCCTGGCACTGGCCCTCGTCGGGTGCGACGATTCCGGGTCGCTGCGCGACCTCCGATCGATGCCCGAGGCCACGCTCTACTACCCGAACTCGAAGGTCGTCCGCGAGGTCGCCACGCCGCAGATCAACTCGCCCGACGGCAAGTCCGGCGCGGCCTTCGGGCACCTCCTCGGCGCAAACGCGACACCCGACGAGCTCCTCGCGTTCTACACGGATCAGCTCGCCGCCAAGGGCTGGCAGACCGCAGCGCCGGGCACGGGGACGAGCGAACTCAAGGTCGCGACGTGGACGAACGGCAATGCGATCTTCCGCCTCGGGATCAACCTCCCCGGGTCACTGACCACCGACATGCAGAAGGCCCTGACGGGCTACACGATCGAGTATGACGCCAGGGTCATCCACATCTACCCGCCGCCAAGCTGAGGGTTGGCAAGCTACTTACTGAGTACTAAGTTACCGCCTATGGCATCGACATCCGTCTCGACGGGACGCACTCCCCGCTCCCCCGGCGCCCCACGTGGCGCGCGGATGTCGGCGGACGAGCGTCGGGCGTCGACCATTTCCGCGGCGACCGAGGAGTTCGCGACCGGCGGCCTCGTCGGTGCCTCGACGGAGGCGATCGCCCGACGCGTCGGCGTGTCGCAGCCGTACGTCTTCCAGCTCTTCGGGACGAAGAAGAACCTCTTCCTCGACGTCGTCCGGAGCTGCTTCGCGCGGACGCGATACGCGTTCGAGGCCGCGGCCGTCGCGTGGGTGCCCGGCTCCGACCCCGACTGCGACACAAGCCTCGCTGCGATGGGCAAGGCCTACAAGCGCCTGCTTGCCGACCGGACCCTCCTGCAGGTCCAGCTCCAGGCGTATGCCGCGTGCTCCGACCCGGACGTCCGCGTGGTCGTCCGCCAGGAGTTCGGTCTCCTCCATCGGCGGGTCCGGGAGGTCTCGGGCGCGACCCGTGAGGAGCTCGACCAGTTCTTCGCCCACGAGCTCGTGTCAATGGCCATGAGAAAGTCCCCGCCCCCGGGGTCGTCTCAGGGCTTGGTCGACGGCCCACCCGCTCTCGTTCTGGCTTCCTTCATCCGGTAGGAGTCGCCCGACGTGACGACCGTGACCGCGTGGTGCAGGAGCCGGTCGAGCAGGGCGACCGCGGTCGTGTGCTCGGGCAGGAACCGGCCCCAGGACTCGAACGGCCAGTGGGACGCGACGCCGAGTGACCGGCGCTCATAGGCCGCCGCGACGAAGCGGAACAGGAGCTGGGCGCCGGTGTCGTCGAGCGGTGCGAAGCCCAGGTCGTCGACGATCACGAGGTCGGCCCGGAGCAGCCCCTCGATGAGCCGACCGACCGAGTTGTCGGCGAGCCCGCGGTAGAGCGCCTCGGCCAGCGACGCCGCGGCGAAGTAGCGGACCCGGAACCCGGCCTCGACCGCGGCGTGCCCGAGAGCGATGAGGGTGTGGCTCTTGCCCGTACCCGCCGGTCCGACGAGCACGAGGTTCTCCCGGGCCCGGATCCACTCGAGCGACGCCAGGTAGTCGAACGTGGGTCGCGGGATCGAGGACTCGGCGACGGCGAACTCCTCGAGCGTCTTGCGCACCGGGAACCCGGCCGCCCGCAGGCGTGCTCGGGCGCGTCGCGATGGTGCCTGGGCAGCGTTTGAGGTGAAACTCGGGCAGAGCGCCGTCGACGGGGCGGCCGAGACGCTGTTGCGTGTCGCCGCTCGAGTCGACCCGGCGAAGCACGGTAGACCGGCCGTGCTCGGAGTCATCACCGGCTGGGGCTACGGCTACCGGCGACCCGATGGCGTCGCGGTCATCCCGATCGGAGCTCTGGCTCCGTAGACATGCCGTCCGGGTACCCCGCGAGCGTGACTGACCGAGTCGACCTCATTCCCGAACTCGACCTGGCGAGGATCCGACCCAGCCCGCGCTCGCAGGAATGGCTCTGTGCATCGGAGGGCGCGGACACCGCGATCAGCGCGGCGACACCGTCGACAGCCCGATGAGTCGCGCGGCCTCAACCATCCGCTCGTCGTAGGTCACGATCGCTTCGAGATCGTCGCCGACGGCCATCGCGGTCGCGAGGTGGATAGCGTCGAGGGTTCGGAGCACC
>JANMRJ010000826.1:0-1070 GCA_031370985.1 Acidimicrobiales bacterium | reverse complement strand
ACCTGCTCGGCGTCTTCGGCGACGCCGACATCACCGGCAAGCCGGTCGGCGAGGACCTCCGCGAGGGCAAGCCCACCCTGCTCTACGCCATGGCCGTCGACCAGGCATCGGGTGCCGCCGCCGCCGTGCTGGCCCGCTACGGCGCCCCGGGCCTCGACGAGGACGACGTGGCCGCGCTGCAAGATGTCCTGCGGACATCGGGCGCGGTGGAGACCGTGGAAGGCGATATCGACCGGCTGGTGGCCGAGGCCGTCGGGGCCCTTGATGTCGCCGATCTCACCGACGACTCCCGCCAGGCTCTGGTCGAGCTGGCGTATTACGTCGCCGGCCGGGACCGCTGAGCGAACTGGAGACACTCAGTGCGGCATAGGACACTGCGTGTCACCGGTTCGAACGTGAGGGGAGCAGCATGAAGGTCATCGTCGTCGGGGCCGGCCTGGGTGGGCTGTCGGCTGCCTGCCACCTGGTCGGGCGGGGCCACGATGTCGAGGTGCTCGAGCGGGCCGACGTGCCCGGCGGGCGGGCCGGGCTCTGGGACACCCAGGGCTACCGGTTCGACACCGAGCCGAGCGTCCTGACCATGAAGGGCATCCTGGCTGACGCCTTCAACGCCGCCGGCGCCGAGATGACCAGCCACCTCACGCTCAAGCCGGTCGACCCGATGTACCGGGCGTGCTTCGCCGATGGCTCAGCCATCCACGTCCGCCACGGCCGCGAGGCCATGGTCGAGGAGATCCGCGAGACGGCCGGAGCGGCCGAGGCCGCCGGCTTTGTCCGCTTCTGCGACTACCTCACCGACCTCTACAAGCTCGAACTGCCGAACTTCATCGACCGCAACTTCGACACCATCCTCGACATCGCCAAACCGCCCTGGCCGCTCTTCAGCCTGGTGAAGATGGGCGGGCTGCGCAAGATGTCGAACGTGGTGGGGAAGTACTTCTCCGACCCCCGCCTGCAGAAGCTGTTCTCGTTCCAGGCCATGTACGCCGGCCTGTCGCCGTTCGAGGCGCTGGCCATCTACTGCGTCATCACGTACATGGACACCGTCGAGGGCGTGTACTTCCCCGAGG
>JANMRJ010000823.1:0-4787 GCA_031370985.1 Acidimicrobiales bacterium | reverse complement strand
CGGAAGCCGGTGCCGTAGGCGGCGTCGATCACCAGGTCGGACCGGGGCAGCCGGTCGAGTTCGTCGCCGGCGTCGATCACGGTCACGCCGGCCCCCCGCCGGCGCAGGCAGTCGGCCGCCACCCGCCCATCGGCCCCGTTGTTCCCCTTGCCGGCGACGACGACGACCCGCCGGCCGTAGGCGCCGCCCATCATGGCCGTGGCCGCCCGGGCCACGGCGGCGCCGGCGCGGGCGACGAGCACCTCGACCGGCTCGGGCGCCGAGCGGTCGACCGCCTTCATCTCCTCGGGTGTGAGGACGGGGATCACGTCGGGTTAGAGGGCGACGGCGACGGCTTCGGCCACCAGGCCGGTGTGGGTGAGCGACACGTGCCACGACGTGACCCCCCGCTTCGTCGCCAGGTCGGCGGCCCGGCCGGTCAGCGACAGCGACGGGGCACCGGAGGGCGCTTTCACCACCTCGACATCGCGGAAGGCGAAGGCGCCCAGGCCCACACCGAGGGCTTTCATGACCGCCTCCTTGGCCGCGAACCGTGCGGCCAGGCGCTCAGCCGGGTCGCGCTGGCGCCGGCCGTAGGCCTGCTCGGCCGGCGTGAACAGCCGCTCGGCGATGCCCGGCCGCGTCTCCAGCGCCCGCCGGAACCGCGCCACCTCGACGGTGTCAATCCCTATGCCAATCACAGGGTTTCGCCCGTCACTCGCTCGCTCCGCTCGCTCCGTTCGGGCGAGTTGACGGCGCTCCGACCGTCCGGCGGAGCCGGCCGGCCTCCGCCGTTCTCCTTATGCCGACAGCCGAATGGGGCCGCCTCTGGCGGCGCGTGCGGCCATCGGCGGTTGGGTCCGATCATTCTACGGTGACGGTTTTCGCCAGGTTCCTCGGCTGGTCGACATCGCAGCCCCTGGCCTTGGCGATGAAGTAGGCGAAGAGCTGGAGGGCGACCACGTCGACCATCGGGGAGTACAGCTCGCCGCCCTTGGGCATCTCGGGGACCCACAGCGTGGCGTCGGCGTGCGCGACGACGGCGTCGTCGCCCTCGGTGGCCACCACGACGACTGTCGCGCCGCGAGCCCGGACCTCGTCGATATTGCTCATGATCTTGGGCCGCAGTCGGCCCCGTGTGGCCACCGCCACCACCACGGTGCCCGGCTCGATCAGGGCGATCGGCCCGTGCTTCATCTCGCCGGCCGGATAGGCCTCGGCCCGGGCGTAGGAGATCTCCTTCAGCTTGAGCGCGCCCTCCAGGGCCACCGGGTAGCCCACACCCCGGCCCAGGAAGAAGAAGTCTCGAGTGTCGACGTAGCGGTCGGCCACGACCTCGACATCATCCGCGCCGGCCAGCACCCCTTCGATCAGCGCCGGCACCGCGTGCAGGGCATCGAGCTGGCGGGCCACCTCATCGGGATAGAGGAGGCCCCGCACCTGGGCCAGGCGCAGGGCGAGCAGCTCCATGGCCACGATCTGGGCCAGGTGGGTCTTGGTGGCGGCCACCCCCCGCTCCATGCCGGCCCGGGTGTAGAGCACGGCGTCAGCCTCTCGGGCCATCGACGAATCCACCACGTTGCAGACGGCCAGCACCTTGGCCTTGTTGGTCGCCGACATGGCGAACCGGCACGCCTCCATGGTGTCCAGGCTCTCGCCCGACTGGCTCACGCCGACGACCAGGCTCTGGGCGTCGAGCACCGGGTCGCGGTAGCGGAACTCGCTGGCCACGTCGATCTCAGTGGGCAGGCGGGCCCAGTGCTCAATGGCGTAGCGGGCGACCATGCCGGCGTGGAAGCTGGTGCCGCAGCCGACGATGAACACCTTGTCGACGGCGCGCAGCTCCTCGTCGGACAGCTCGTGCTCGCCGAGGGTGAGCCGGTCGCCCCTGGTCCGCTCGCGGAGCGTCTCCCTGACGGCCCGGGGCTGCTCGTGGATCTCCTTGAGCATGAAGTCGGGGTAGCCGCCCTTCTCGGCCGTCTCGACATCGCCCTCTACCCGCCGGCGGACGGGCTCGACCTCGGTGCCATCAAGGGTGGTGACCCGCAGCGTGCCGGGGCCGACCTCGACCACCTGGTCGTCGTCGATGATGTAGACCTCGCGGGTCGCAGCTAGCAGGGCCGGGATGTCGGAGGCGACGAACCCGCTCCCGTCGGCCCGGCCGGCGACCAGGGGCGACGACCGCCGGGCGGCCACGATGAGGTCGGGGTTGGCGGCGTGCACGACAGCGATGGCATAGGAACCCTCGACCCGCCCCAGTGCGACGCGCACCGCCTCGGCCAGGCCCGTCCCGTCGGCCATGCCCGCCTCGATCAGGTGGGCAAGCACCTCGGAGTCGGTCTCGGAGGCCAGCTCGTGGCCGGCGGAGGTCAGTTCGTCGCCCAGCTCGGCATGGTTCTCGATGATCCCGTTGTGGACCAGCGCCAGCGCGCCGGTGCAGTCGGTGTGGGGGTGGGCGTTGCGCTCGGTCGGCCCGCCATGGGTGGCCCACCGGGTATGGCCGATACCGACCGTGGCGCGGGGCGCGTCACCGACTGATCCGGTGAGTTCGGCCAGCTTGCCCGCCCGCCGGCGGACCCAGACCCGGTCGTCGTCGAGCAGGGCCACCCCCGAGGAGTCGTACCCCCGGTATTCGAGCCGGCTCAGGCCGTCGAGGAGGAAGGGGAGGGCGGGATCATTCCCCGCCACGCCGACGATGCCGCACATGGCGCCAAGCGTACGCGCCGGCCTGGCCCTCTGCCCCAACAGGCTCGGTGGACGGCCGGCCGGGCGGCGACCAGATGATCCAGTGTGGGCGATTCGCGCCAGGACACCGCACCGAATCGCCCACACTGCCCGAGTTGTCGGTCTCTACGCTCCGAGGGAGCGGCGCACGGCGTCGCAGAGCGTCTCGCACGCGGCGTCGGCCTCGGGCAGCGTCATCGCCTCCACCATCACCCGGACCACCGCCTCGGTGCCGCTCGGCCGGACCAGCACCCGTCCCCGGTCACCCAGATCGGCCGTGACCACCTTCACCGCCATCGTCAGCTCTTCGGAGCTGTGCACGCTGGCCCCACGCGTGGCCACCGGCACGTTCCGCAACACCTGGGGCAGCCGGACCATGACCGCGGCCAGGTCGGCCAGTGGTCGGGCCGTGCGGACCATGACATCGAGCACCTGGAGCCCGGTCAGCACACCGTCGCCGGTGGTGGCCAGGTCCCCGAAAATGATGTGGCCCGACTGCTCGCCGCCGAGCGACCAGCCACCTCGCTCCATCTCCTCAAGCACGTACCGGTCGCCCAACTTCACAGTCTCGATGAGCGTGATCCCATGGTCCGTCATGGCCTGGCGGAACCCGAGGTTCGCCATTGCAGTGACGACCACCGTGTCCCCCGACAGCCGGCCGTGCATGCAGCGGTCGACGGCGCAGATGGCAATGAGCTGGTCGCCGTCAACCAGCGCTCCCGTGTGGTCGACGGCCAGTACGCGGTCGGCATCGCCGTCGAACGCCAGGCCGGCGTCGGCCCGCAAAGCGACCACGGCGCGCTGGAGCTCCTCTGGGTGGTTCGACCCGCAGCGGTCGTTGATATTGAGGCCGTCAGGAGCGTCGTGGAGCACGGCGACCTCGGCCCCGAGCCCCCGTAGGACTGCGGGCGCCACCTCGCTCGCCGCCCCGTTGGCACAGTCGAGCACCACACTCAGGCCGGCCAGGCTACGGTCGCCGACGGAGGCGGCGAGGGCGTCGGTGTAACGAGTGTGGCCGGCGCCGGCCAGTAGGCGGCCGAGGCCGGCGCCGGTTCGACGAGGCTCGGCGGCCGGGTGGGCCAGGAGCCGGTCGAGCTCGGCTTCCAGGGCGGCCTCGGTCTCGTCGGACAGCTTGCGCCCGCCGGCCTGGAAGAACTTCACCCCATTGTCACCGAAGGGGTTGTGCGAGGCCGAGATCATGGCCGCCGGCCGGTCGTCGGCGGCCGAGAGCCAAGCCACGCCTGGCGTAGGCAGGACGCCGAGGTCGATGACATCGGCGCCCTCGGTGGCCAGGCCGGCGGACAGCGCGGCCTGCAGCAACGGCCCGGAGACCCTGGTGTCGCGACCCACCAGGAAAGGGCCTCCGCCCAGACCTCCGCCCAGGACTCCGCCCAGGACTCGCGCCGCGGCGCGGCCCAAGGCGAGGACCAGTTCGGGTGTGAGCTCGGCGTTGGCGACCCCGCGGACGCCGTCGGTGCCGAACCGGAGGGTCACCGGCAGCCTCCTCGGATGGAGCCGGGGACTATCGCTTGGAGTACTGGGGAGCCTTGCGGGCCTTCTTCAGGCCGTACTTCTTGCTTTCCTTCTTGCGGGCGTCTCGGGTGAGAAACCCGGCCTTCTTCAGGGTGTTCCGCAGTTCCTCGTCGAGGTCGACAAGGCCGCGGGCGATACCCAGGCGCAGGGCACCGGCCTGGCCCGAGATCCCGCCGCCATCCATGGTGGCGTCGATGTCGTAGGTCTCGTCGAGCGTGGTGAGCCGAAGGGGTTCGGTGACGATCATCCGGTGCGTCTCCGACGGGAAGTAGTTCTCGATCGGACGCTTGTTGACGGTGATCACACCGGTGCCGGGCCGGAGGCGGACGCGGGCGACGGCCTGCTTGCGACGGCCGGTCGACTGCACGAGGGGCTTGGGCACGATGGTTTCCTTCGACTTTCGGGCGATGCTTACTGGACTACAGGGCTTACAGGCCGCGCTGGCGGGCGACGGCCATCGAGAGCTCGAGCGTCTCGGGCATCTGGGCGGCGTGGGGGTGAGTGGGGCCGGCGTAGACCTTGAGCTTCTTCAGCATCGATCGGCCGAGCGG
>JANMRJ010000812.1:0-1003 GCA_031370985.1 Acidimicrobiales bacterium | reverse complement strand
CATGGGTAGGTAGGGTCAGGGTAGTCGGTGCAGCCGACGTGATAGATGCCCTTGGCGCGTGGCAGAAGTGTCCGTTTCGGCGGACTCCTTCACCGGGACAGCTTCGAGGCCGGTTCCTTCGGGAGCCGGCCTCGGCTTTTTCGCACTGGTCGGCCATGCTAGCCTCGTCAGGCGGGTGGACCGGTGGTCAACGGGGCCATCGAGCCCGTCGGACGGTGACAGATCCCCGTAACGAGGCAGAGCCGTGAGTCCTGCCGGTCGGGGCGCCAGGCTCCCAGGTGAGGCGCCCCAGCCTTTCTGCGAACGCTGTGGCACGTCGGTCGAGGTCGCCAAGCTCGGCCCGTGGGTCGGGCTGTGCCACTGCCCGTCGTGCGACACCTACGCCTGCCGCTGGTGCTGGTCGGAGGCCGCCGAGGCCTGTCCCGAGTGCGGCTCCTGGTTCGGGGAGATGCCCGCGGTCGCGCCGCCAGCGACGGAGGCGCTCGTCGCTACCACGCCCACGACCGAGGCGTTGGCCGCCGGGGCGCTTGTGGCAAACGCGCTCGTCGCCGAGAAGCTCGCGCATGAGGAGGGCCAGGGCGAACGACCCGCGGGAGAAATGCCGGCGACGATCGACCTGACGACGAAGCGCGTTCCCGTAGGCATCGGCGTCGCCGTGCTCGCCGTGGCGGTGTTCGCTCTTATCCTGGGAAACCCATTCGGGTCCGGCAACGTGGGCGGCGTGGCGGGTGAGACGAACTCGCCGGGCTCCTCGAGCGCTGGCGTTTCGGCAGCTCCCGGCACTGAGGTCCCGAGCGACGGCAGTCCTGTCGTTGCCCCGACGACGACGGCGACCGGTCACCCCGTCCAGCCGGCCGGTGGGGCGGCCCCGACACCGCGACCGACGGACGAGGCGACGGTGCCGCCCGATGCGACGGCCACGCCCCAACCGCCGGATCCGACACCGACGCCTCGCGTAACCGCGCCCACACCGACACCGCGCGTAACGGCCGCGCCCACACCG
>JANMRJ010000972.1:0-2672 GCA_031370985.1 Acidimicrobiales bacterium | reverse complement strand
TATGAGCTCATCGGCACCGCGGTGTCGGGCCAGGCGGCCAGGACGCTCGGGTCAGAGGCCGGCATCGACCCGAGCCGCACGGCCGCATCCATCCTGTGGCGCCTCGACCACGACCAGCTGCAGCTAACCAACCGCAGCGTCCTGGTCCTCGACGAGGCGGGCATGGCCGACGACATCACCACCCTACGACTGCTCCAAGCCGCCGAGCGGGCCAAGGCCAAGGTGGTCATTGTCGGCGACGACCGCCAGCTGCCCTCCATCGGCGCCGGCGGGGCCATGGGCGCCGTACTTGAGCGCCACCCCGGAGCGGTTCACGTGCTGGGGGAGAACGTGCGCCAGCGCGACATCGCCGAGCGCGACGCCCTGGCCCAGCTCCGGGCCGGCGACATCACCGAAGCGGTCGACTGGTACGTGTCCAATGACCGCATCGTGGTCAAGCCCACCATCGAGGAAGCGAGAGAGGCCCTCGTCGCCGGCTGGGCCAGGGACATTGCCGCGGCCACGACTGCGGGGCCAGGCCGGGGCGCCGATGACGACATCGCCATGTTCGCCTGGCGGCGGGTGAACGTGGCCGAGCTGAACAGGCTTGGGAGAGCGGCGTGGGCCGGGATGGGCCACCTCTCCGGCCCCGAGCTGCTCGCCCCCGGAGGCGCCGGCTACGCCACCGGTGACCGCATCGTCACCCTGGCGCCGGGCGCCCGGGGCCAGCTGGTGACCAGTGAGCGGGGGAGCGTGTTCTCCGTCGACCCCGAAGCCAGGACCCTCACCGCAGCAATGGACGACGGAAGAACCCAGCACTTCGACACCGAGGACATCGCCGGCGACCGCCTGGCCCACGGCTACGCCGTCACCGTCCACCGCAGCCAGGGCCTGACTGTCGATGCCCACCCACGCCCTGGAGGACGGCGGAGGAAGAGAGCTGGCCTATGTCCGCAACAGCCGGGCCCGAGGCACCACCACCCTCTACACCGTGGCCGACGATGTCGAGATGGCCGCCGAAGACCTGCGCCGGGCCTGGAGCAGCGAGACCCGCCAGCGCTGGGCCATCAACCGATCGCCCTCAAGAGCCAAGAAGCATCAACCCGGCCGAGCCCGCTCCCCCCGCCGTGCGTATGGCAAGCCTCGCCGTCGAGCACGAGGCCCTCAGTGCCCTCCTTCCCCCCAACCCCACCACCGCCGAGCACATGCGCGCCGAGAGCCGCCGCAACGGCCTGCGCAACCGCCTCTATGAGCTGGACCACGAGAACGCCCACGGCGAATGGGCCAACACCCCCATGGCCAAGGCCCTCAACGCCTGGAAGAAGGTCCGCTACGAGGCCACCGCAGCAGAGGCACAGACCGCACCGCCTCCCTGCTGCGCCGAGGTGGCTTCGCCCGCCAGGCCCGAGACGCCGCCCAGCGAGAAACACCGCTGCAAGCCGCCTACCGAGAACTGGCCGCCACCGAGCGGGCCCGCCTGGCCCCCGAGCTTGAAGCGGCCGAGACAGAGGTCATCGGCCTGGACGCACAGAAGGTCCGCTACCAGAGCTACGTGCGGCTCACCCACCCCGAGGTCCCCCGACGGCTCAACTGGCTGGAGCGGGAGATGGGCACCCTGGCCGGCAACCTCACCGCCAAGCGCATGGGCCTGGAGAAGGCCATGGGCGCCGAGTGGGCACGTGACGACCCCTCCTGGGCACCCACCACCGCCGAGCTGACGAGCAGCGCGTTCCCCGAGCCCCTCGACCTCAGCCGGGACAGGGCCAGCCCCTACCAGCCGAGCCCCCCTCGCCCCCACATCGAGCGGGACTTCGGGCCGGAGCTGGGGATGGGGCGGTAGGCCCCGAATTCCTGAACCACGTTCGGCGAGCCCGCCGTTGACGGTCACTGCCCCAGGTTCACTCAAGTCGGCCACGCCGACGGCCGATAGACGAATGGTGCGGCGGCGTGCCCGGCGCGTACGGAGGGAGTTGGCGTGGGATTGTTTTCTGCCCGGCCCAGGAACTGGCGCTCCAACAGGCGGCACGTGCTGGAATCAGCGGGCCGTCCGGGCCGCAGCGGCCTGGCGCTCGGTCTGATCCCTGGCCTTCTCGGCGCCGGGCTGGCCGCAGCGACGGTGGTGGTGGCGGCGACCGTGGGCCCGCTCGCTTCCCCTGCGGCTGCTGATCCCGTCCCTGGCCGGCTGTGCCCGGGCACCCAGGTGTCGGGCTCGTTCTTTCGCCGTCGGACACGCTCTCCTACAAGCTCTTCATGCCGACGGGAGCCACGCTGACGGTCAGCGGCAGCGTCGACATCCTGGACAGGGACACCACCGGCGGCTGGCAGACCATTTTCAACGTCGCTCCGGTCGCCGTGGGCACCTGGAACCTTGGTGGGTACTACGGCGGGCCCTACTTCAACCGGGGCTTCAGCGGCACGTGGACCAACTCCGGCGCCGCCGGCGACATCACTGTCGTGGTGTCCCAGCAGTACGGGACCAGGGTCGACTGGCGGTTCACCGCAACGCTCAGCACCGGCAACGGCGGTACCTGCGCCCCGCTCGCTGCCCGGGAGACGTTCGGATCGAATTGCGCTGCGAAGCACGTCGCCGCTTCCCAGCGCCTGACCGCTGACCCCGTCAACACGGCCACTGGCAACTTCCACGAAGCCTTCGACGACCTGATGATCCCCGGACGCGGGCCCGGCCTTGACTT
>JANMRJ010000778.1:0-1688 GCA_031370985.1 Acidimicrobiales bacterium | reverse complement strand
TCGATGTCGACGGCGAGACGCAGTTCGCGGTGACCCTCGACGACGACCCCGGCACCGACATGGCTCGCGCCCACGGCCGCTACCTGTACTTCCGTCCTGACGAGCTGGAGTTCGTGTCGGCATGAGCGTGCCCGAAGGGCGAGCGGGGCCCGAGCGGCCCTTCGAGCGGGGAACGACCATTGGTGCACCATCCATGGGGATGGGGCACCAATGACTTCAGCGCGGGTCTTCGTCGTCGGCGTCGGCAACATTTTCCTGGGCGACGACGGTTTCGGCGTCGAGGTGGCGGCCCGTATGCGGGCTCGCCCCATCCCCGATGGGGTGCGGGTCGAGGACTTCGGCATCCGTGGCGTCCACCTGGCCTACGAACTGCTCGAGGGCTACGACCTGGTCATCCTGGTCGACACCCTCGATGTCGGCCAGGCCCCGGGCACGATCACCGTCATCGAACCGGCACCCGACACCGAGGGCGAGGTGGCCCCAGACGCCCATGACCTCGATCCCGCTTCTGTGATGGGCCTGCTCACCGATCTCGGCGGCTCGGTCGGCCGGTTGCTGGTCGTCGGCTGCCAGCCAGCCGACCTCGGTGAGCAGATGGGCCTCTCGGCCCCGGTGGAAGCAGCGGTGGACGAAGCCATCCGCGTCGTCGAGGAACTGGTGCAGGAACACATGTCCGAATACGTCGGGAAGGAGCCCCGAACATGATCCGTCGTCTGTTGACGTCGTTCTTCTTCGCTGCCGTGGCGGGGGTGGTCGTGAAGTCGCTTCCCGACATCGCCCGCTACCTCAAAATGCGGGAGATGTAGATGCGCACCCTCGGCATCGCCACCAGCGTGGTCCTGGCCTTGGCCGTCGTGGCCATCCTGGGGGTCGTGCTGACATCGCTGCCGGACGTGGCCCGGTACCTCCGGCTGAGGAGGATGTAGGTGTGCCTCGGCATTCCCGGTCGGGTCATCTCCCTGCGGGAGGACAATCCCCATCTCGCCTCGGTCGACATCCTGGGTGAGAAGGCCACCATCAACATCGGCATGCTCGAGGAGCCGCCGGAGCCGGGCGACTACGTCCTGATCCATGTCGGCTTCGCCATGAACAAGATCGACGCCGCCGGCGCCCGCCAGGCGCTGGAGGGCCTGCAACGAATGGGAAACAACGACTCGGAGGTTGACCAGTGGGTGTGATGATCGGGTTCGCGATCGGCTATGTCTTCGGCACCAGGGCGGGTGCCGAGGCGTACGAGGAGATGCGCAGCGCGCTGAAGACGATCGTCTCGTCGGGCGAGCTCAAGGAGCTTGCCGGCGGCGCCATCGCCGTCCTCGGCGACGTGCTCCGGCAGGGGTCGGGCGCCCTGAGCGACAACAACGGCGCCAAGCTGCGCCGTATCGCCTGAGCCGGCTGCCCCCACATCCAACCGTTCCATGGCAGTGGTCATCACGGCCGACGACCGGCAGGCGTTCAAGCGTTGCCGGCGGGCGTGGGACCTCGGGTCGAGACTGCGCGAAAGCTGGGAGCCCGACACCGATGTCGTCGACGCTGACCTCGGCGAGGCGGTCCGCGCCGCGCTGGCCGTCTGGCGCCCTTGGTGGACCGGTTCACGCCCGTCCGAGTGGAGACCGACTTCCAGGTCAGCATCCCCGACCCGGCCGACCCGGTCCGCGACCTGGCCGCAGCCGAGGGCTCGGCCGGGCTCC
>JANMRJ010000736.1:0-1611 GCA_031370985.1 Acidimicrobiales bacterium | reverse complement strand
GTGAAGACAGGCTGGCGTGGGTCCCCGTGTTGGACGCCACACGTTCTGATCGCATAGGGGTCCCGGGCTACGTTGATCCCGACCACTGACCCGGAGCCCGCTCCCGATCGTGACGCCGCCGCTTGCCCGCAGGGGCGCTGACGACAAGGGTGTGACCGCCCTGTAGGCCAACGCGCAAGGGCCCGCTTGCCGACGACCTTGCCGAACGACCTTGCCGGGCGCGCGGCGAGGCTCCCCCGGGGCCGACTGGGCCGGACGAGCACCGGAACGCGGATCGGCACGGTGCACTAGGCCCCGCTAGTGCATCACCGCGGTAATTACTCGCGTGTGATTTGATGACGGTGTTCCCTCTCCCTTGGAGGCGCCGTGTTCACAGTTGAGCGGTTGGAGATCAGCGGCGAGGAGCGCTCCGAGCTGGAGCGCCGAGTGCGGGCGCACACATCCTCGCAACGCGAGGCCCGGCGTGCCCGGGTGGTCCTGGCATGCGCGGAAGGCCTGCCGCTGCGCCAGATCGCCGTGGTCGTCGGCATGGACCAGCACCAAGTCGGCCTCTGGCGACGGCGGTTCCTCGACCGGCGTCTCGACGGCCTGAAGGACCAGCCGAGGCCGGGCCGGCCCCGCCGGCTAGGCCACGACGAGCGGTTGAAGATGGCGGCCATTGCCACATCTGAGCGTGACCCGGCCGATCCGGTGGCCACCTGGACCTGCATCGAGGTGGCCGAGGAGCTGCGGGCCGAAGGTATTGAGGTGTCGGTGTCGCAGGTGTGGAGGATCCTCACGGCCATGGACATCGACCTGACCAAGGTACGAGGCTGGCTGAACCGCCGGGACGACCCGACGTTCTGGGACCGGGTGCGCGACATCTGCGGGCTGTACCTGAACCCGCCGGAGAAGGCGTTGGTCCTGTCGGTCGACGAGAAGACCTCGATCCAGGCCAAGCAGCGACGCCACCCCGACCAGCCGGCACGTCGGGGCCGTCCACGCCGGCGAGAGTTCGAGTACGTCCGCCATGGCACGGCGTCGCTGTTCGCCGCTTTCGACGTGCACTCCGGCCAGGTCCGGGCCGAGCCGATCCCCGGTAAGAACGACTCGGTCAACTTCTGTGAGTTCCTCGCCGGTATCGAAGCGACCGTGGACCCGGAACTCGCGATCCACGTGGTCCTCGACAACGGCTCCAGCCACGGCTCGAAGGTGACCAAGGCGTGGTTCGCCGCGCACCCCCGTTGGGTCCCGCACTACACGCCGGTGCACGCCAGCTGGGTCAACCAGGTCGAGCTGTTCTTCTCCATCCTGCAGCGCAAGGTCATCAAGAACGGCAACTTCACCTCCCGACAGGACCTCGTCGACAAGCTCCTCGGCTTCGTCGCCGACTACGACAAGACAGCCAAGCCGTTCAAGTGGACCTACGCCGCCGACCCCCTCAAGGTGGCCTGATGATGCGCGAGGTATTTCCGCGCGCAAGCACTAGCTTGTCCACAGGCGCAGCGGCCTACGGTTTGCCGGGCGCGACAAACAGGTGTTGACACGGTAGAATGACGGTGATGTAATTCCTTTCCCTGGGGGCAGAGTCTGGCGGCCACCACAACATCTTGTGTTCCGAGGTGTGTCGTC
>JANMRJ010000734.1:0-6920 GCA_031370985.1 Acidimicrobiales bacterium | reverse complement strand
CCACTCTACGGGCCGCGCGACGGTCCGCATTTCGAGTGCTGGTCGATGCTGGCGGCGCTGGCCGAGGCGACGAGCCGGGTCGAGATCGGGCCGCTCGTCGCCTGCAACTCGTACCGCAACCCGCAGTACCTTGCCGACATCGTTCGGACCGTCGACCACATCAGCGGCGGCCGGGTGATCAACGGCATCGGGGCGGGATGGTTCGAGCGTGACTACGAGGAATACGGCTACGAGTTCGGGACGATCGGGAGTCGGATCACGGCGCTCGAGGGCTCGATCCCGCTGATGCTCGATCGGCTCGCGAAGCTGAACCCGCCGCCGCTTCGGAAGGTGCCGCTCCTGATTGCCGCGACCGGCGAACGGCGGTCGCTCGGCCTGGTCGCCCGGTACGCCGACGGCTGGCACGCCAAGTTCCCGGAGCATCCCGCGGACCTCGAGCCGAAGGTCGCCGCCCTGCGCCGGTTCTGCGACGAGATCGGCCGCGACCCGGCCGAGATCGAATGGGGCCTCGGCGTCGAGCCCGAAGACCTCGATCGCTTCCTCGAGCGCGACGCGCCGACGCTCGTCGAGATGGGCTTCAGCCAGTTCACGCTCGGCTTCAACGGTCCGGACTGGGCGGTCGACGGTGGCCTGCCATGGCTTCGCTGGCGAGACCAGACGAACCGATCGCGCGGGGTGGCGGCAGCCATCTCCTGAGGTCACGGCTCGGCGCCTTCGAAAGGGGCGCTCAGCTCCAGCGGAAGTCGGGCTCAGCGCTGCGCCGGCTCGTGCCGCCGACCTTGGCGGGCGACTGCAACGTGCCGAGTCGGCTGGGCCGGGTTGCCCGCCGGACGTTCCGGGCAGAATGGAGCCGTGACCGTCCAGCGCGCCGTCCCGATCCTGCGTGACCCGCAGTTCGCCCGGCTCTGGTTCATCCAGGCGTCGACCCAGATCGGCGGCAACATGGCGCTCTATGCGCTGACGATCCTCGTCTTCGCGACGACGCGATCGAACGCCGCCGTGAGCGCCCTCGTGATGTCGTTTCTGATCCCGACGATCCTGCTGTCGGCGCTCGCCGGTGTCCTCGTCGACCGGCTCGACGTCCGGTTCGCGCTGATCGTCCCGAACACGATCCGGACGCTGCTGATGCTCGGCCTCGCCGTCGCCGGGGCCAATGTCCCACTACTCCTGCTCCTCAACCTCGGGATCAGCCTCACGACGGTCGTTCTCACCCCGGCCGAGGCGTCGATGATCCCGCGGATCGTCCCGACAACCCAGCTCGAGACGGCGATGGGGATCTTCAACCTGACTCTCCAGGGGTCCTTTGCAATCGGGTTCGCGTTCCTCGGCCCGCTTCTCGTGACGATTGCTGGCCCGTCGTTCGTGCTCGGTGTCGTCGTCGCGTTCTACGGCGCTGCGACGATCGCGACCCTCGGCCTGCCGTCCGCGCCGCCGGTCGCCCCCGAGGCGGGGTCGAGCCGGCGCAGCCTGCGCGAACCGATCGACCAGCTCCACGAGGGGATTGCGGCCATCAGCGGCAACCGGGAGGTCAGCAGGCCGCTCATGCACCTCGCCGCGGCCGCGTCGCTCGTCGGGGTCATCGGCGTGCTCGGGCCGAACCTCGCCGCGTCGATCGGGCTCGATCCGAAGAACCTCGTCGTCGTCGTCCTTCCGCTCGGGCTCGGGGTCGTCGCCGGCGTTTTCGGGCTGCGCCGGTTCGGCGGTGGGCTGGCCCGTCGCCGGGCGGCCGAGGGCGGGCTGCTCGCGTTCGGCCTGCTCGCGGTCGCGATCTCCGCGGTCGGGCCGTTCGGGGGCGGCGCCGGGTTGCCGGTCGTCCCGTTCGTGGTCGCCCTCGCGTTCGTGGCCGGCTCGGCCTACGCCGCGACGACTGTCTCGGCCCAGACCGCCCTGTTCGAGAACATGCCGGCCGGCGCGCGCGGGCGAATTTTCGGTGTCCTCGCCTCGATCGTCAGTGCCGCCAGCCTGCTCCCGATCCTCATCGCCGGCCCGCTCGCTGACGCGATCTCGGGCCCTCTCGTCATCGCCATCACGGGCCTGGCCATCCTCGGGGTCGCGACATGGTCGGCGATCATGTTCGAGCCGCGGCAGCCTGCGGATCGAGCGGCAGTCGCCATCGGACGGGTCGATGAGGAACGGTCGTCATGACCGATTCGAATCGAACGAACGGACCGCGACCGATGAGTTCCGGGGGCTCGCTCAGTCCCTTGATGCACAAGCTCGAAAAAGGCCGTCCCGACGACGGCATGATCACGCCAGCACAGAGAAGGAGCCACCCATGCTCAAGGACAGCCCGGCATTCTCGGGGTTCTCGACAAATGACATCCCGGCCGCCAAGGCGTTCTATGCGGACGTCCTGGGCCTCGACGTGACCGAGGAGAACGGAATGCTCAATCTGAACTTCTCGGGCGGCGCGCGAGGGATCGTCTACCCGAAGGCGAACCACGAGCCGGCGACGTTCACCGTCCTGAACTTCCCGGTCGCCGACGTCTCGGCGACGGTCGAGCGCCTGGCCGCGGCAGGCGTCGCGTTCGAACGCTATCCCGGCCTGCAGCAGGACGAGCGCGGCATTGCCCGCGATCCGGACGGTCCCACGATCGCCTGGTTCAAGGATCCCGCCGGCAACATCCTGTCGATCCTGAGCAACTGACGAGCGCGGCGCCGGCCCGGCGCCGGCCCATCGATCGCTGTCGTCGCGGGCGGCTCGAGGCGCCGTAGACTGCGCCGGAGCCGGGATTCCGCAGGCTGAGGTGGGTGCGATGACGATGGATGAGCTCGACGGCGTGGTGGCCGCGCCCGATCACCACCGGGTGCTGTTCGAGAACGAGGTCGTCCGAGTCATCGAGACGACGATCCGCGCCGGCGATAGGACCCCAGTCCACACCCACCTCGCGCCGACAGCGATGTACGTGGTCTCCGGCTCGCATTTCTTGCGACGCGATCCCGACGGCACGGTGATGCTCGATACGAGGGCCGACCCCACGTTCGTCCTTCCGCAGGTCATGTACTCGCCCGGGACGCCCCCGCACACGCTCGAAAATACAGGGCCTGACGACCTCGTCGTGATCGGGGTGGAGCTCCTCGGTCCGCCGGCGCCTGGCTGAGCCCTAGGACGGATCGGCGACCGCTGCTGTCGCCTGGACGAGGCGCGCCGGCACCAGGCGCAGGCCGACCCAGAGGACGAGCACCGCCGCCATGACACCGGGGACGAGCAGGTCGCCAACGAGCAGGTGAGCAAAGGCGTCCGCCCCCGCGACCACCCACAACAGCACGCCTGAGACGAGAAGGAAGGTGCGATTCATCGTGGACCCCTGGGCTTCTGGCCGATCGCGGGATTCCGCCGGCTCGAACACGATACCCAAAGGTCCTGTCCGATCAAGGCCCAAAGGTCCTATCCGGTTCGCGCCCGCAACGGAACCTGTCGCAGGACCGATGCGATCAGGCGCCGCCCCCGGCGAGGGCCGCGGAGCGGATCGCGATCTCCTCGAGGGCTTCACGCGCCGCCGGAGCGAGCGGCCGATCGTGGGCTACCGCGAGCACGCCGACGGCCGTGCGCCGACCTCCAGCAACGGCAAACAGCGGGAGATGCGAGCGCAGGGCCGGGCCGCCCGGCGCCATCGGTCGGACATCGAAGGTCGGCCCGTCGTCGAGCATCGTCCGTCGGATCGGGTGATCCGGGTTCCGGACCGCGGCGCGGAGACCATCGAGCGGCGGGCCGGCGATCCCGGCGACCCCGCCGAGCTCGAGCTCGGTCGATCCGGGTCGGGCGACGAAGATCACCGCCGACCCGATGTCCGCGATCGCGATCGCCCGTTCGGCCGCCGCGCCGAGATCCTCGATGTCTCTCATCGTCATCTTCGTGCTCCTCGCGTCGCGGCCGTGTGCCGTCGATACTGCTTCGACCGGGCACGCGCCGCCAATTCATCGGTGCCGCCCAGTCGGTTCCGTGCCCGTCCACCATGCCGCCAACCGATGACTTCTGCGCTGGACGATCGTCAACCCGATGACGACGTCGCAATCGAGGAGAGACCGAACCATGCAATCGTGGCCCGGTGGGATCAGCGCGATCACCCTGTTCGTCGAGGACCTCGCGGAAGCGAAGCGCTTCTACGGTGAGGTCTTCGGCCTGCCGGTGATCTACGAGGACGACGATTCGGCCGTGTACCGGTTCGCGAACACGCTGATCAACCTGCTGAAGGCCACGGCGGCCACGGAGCTCATCGGTCCCGCCAGCGTGGCGTCGCCCGAGGCTGGGGCGCGGATGCAGTTCACCATCGACGTCGAGGACGTCGATGCGATGTGCGCGGAGCTGGCGAGTCGCGGCGTCGAGCTGCTCAACGGACCGATGGATCGGCCGTGGGGGATCCGGACGGCGAGCTTCCGCGATCCCGGAGGTCACATCTGGGAGATCGCGAAGCCGTTGAATTGAGACCGACATGGCCAGGCTGATCTACGCCGCGCTGACCTCACTCGACGGCTACGTCGCCGACGAGCGCGGCAACTTCGAGTGGGCGGCGCCCGGCGAGGACGTCCACCGGTTCGTCAACGACCTGATGCGCCCGATCGGGACGCACCTGTACGGCCGTCGGATGTACGACGTCCTCGTCGCCTGGGAGTCGGACGACATCGTCACCGGCGAGCCGCCGGTCATCGCCGACTTCGCGGCGATCTGGCGGGCGGCCGACAAGATCGTCTACTCCCGGTCGCTCGCGTCGCCGGCCAGCGCCCGGACGACGATCGAGCGCGACTTCTCGCCCGACGCGGTCGGCCGGCTGAAGGCGGAGGCTTCGCGTGACCTCAGCATCGGCGGCCCCGACCTGGCCGGGCAGGCACTCCGGGCGGGCCTCGTCGACGAGATCCACCTCTTCGTCAACCCGATCGTCGTCGGCGGCGGCAACCGAGCACTGCCGGACGACGTGCAGGTCGAACTCGAGCTGATCGACGAGCACCGCTTCGCCGGGGGCGTCGTCCACCTGGGCTATCGGACGAACGGCACCACACGGACCACAGGCACCGGGACCACCGGCACCACCGGCACCGAACCTCGCTAGCGGCGGGCGACCACCGACGGGCCGGCCACCGCCGACGACGAGAAATCCTGCTTCAGGGCAGAGACGAGCATGCCCGACGGCACGAGGGCGGTTATCGGGGCGTCCAGGATGCCACCGACGACCAGAAGGGCCACGATCCGGGCGCCGGCGGCGAGCACGACCGGCAATCGCGACACCAGATCTCCGGCCTCCGTGGTGTCCGAGGTCGCCGTCGATCGACGGGTTCTCGCGAGGAGGCTCATGGCGTGACGTCCTTTCCACCGCCCTTGCCTCGGCCGGCCGGCGGATTGCCCTCCACCCGTGGCCTCGCGCGCCGCTCGCCGCCCGCGCGCGACGATTGCCGGCCGCGATTCCCATTTCGCTGCCGTCTCGCCCGCGTCTCGGATCGGTCCCTCGCCATGGCCAGGTGCCGCGCTCCCGGCATGAGGACGCCACGACTGGTCGACGCCGCGCGGCACGATCGGCACGATCCGGGCGACTGGGCGACCATGGGACTGATGGCAAGCCGACCGCGTTCCCGGTGGCTCACGCTCCTCGTTCTCGCGTCCGCGCTCGCGCTCGCCGCGCTCGCCGGCGTCGCGACGTCACCGGCCGGGTCCGCTTCGGCGCTGTCGGGCTGGACCGGCGGCATCGACCTCTACCGAGCGGGTACGTTCAGCACCCAGCAGACGTGGCTGTGGTGCACGGCGGCCGACGTCCAGATCGCGCGGAACATCGTCGACCACGCGGCCGATCACACACGCACGGGCCAGCAGCGCTACTTCGATGACATGCGGGCCCACAACCGCTATTCGATTCCGGTCAAGGATGGCGTCGATCCCGGCGGCTGGACGGCCGGTCTTCGTCGTTACGTCGACAGCCGTTACCGGCTTGTTGCGAGCGCGAGCTTCGATGCTGCGCTGCGCTCGGCCGTGACGAACCTGCGCCGGACGAGCCTGCCGGTCGCGATCACGGTGTCTCACGGCAACCACGCCTGGCTGCTGACCGGGTTCAGCGCGACCGCCGATCCCGCCGCAACCGGACGGTTCACGGTGACGAGCGTCCGCGTCGTCGGGCCGCTCTGGGGCCTCCAGAGCCGCTCTTACGGCTACGACATGCGGCCCGACACGAAGCTCACGCCGGCCGAGCTCGAGACGTTCTTCACGCCCTGGCACTACGCCGGCGTGCGGATGGCGTGGGAGGGCGACTGGGTCTCGATCCAGCCGTTCGGCTCAACGACCTCGCCCGCGCCCGCGCGGACGACGAAGCCGAGGTCGACCCCGACGCCGACCGCCCGGCCGACTCCGGCGTCGGTCGCGCCGGCCAGCCCTTCGACGGCAACGCCGCTTGCATCGACGGTCCAGCCGTCAACCGCGCCCACGGATGAGGTGGCGGCGAACCCGGCCGTAGCGGTCGACGCAGCGGGTCAGACAGGTGGGCCGCCGATCGCGAGCTCGACGAGCCCGGTGGGCGCGTCGTCGCCAGACTCGGGACTGGCCGCAGGCGTTGCGGGCCTCGCAGCCGGCGCGTTCGGCGTCGCGATCGCTGCCCGTGCGTTCCGCCGGCGCGGCCGGCGCTGATCGCATCGTGGTCGCCGGGTGCTACGACGCCTGCTGTCGCGCGACGAACAGTCGTCGATCCTGCGCCCGGAGACCGCTATCCCAAGGCCGTCGTGCACGCTCGGGAGCTCAGAACGGAGCCGATTGTTGTCTGGTACGTGTACCGTGAACGACACTGGATCCGATAGGGCGATGGGGCGCGAGGGGTGACCGATGAGTGAGCTGCACGAGGACCTGCGCGCGACTGCCGACGCGATTGCCGGCGACGCCGAGCGGCTGGCCGCGATCGAGGAGGAAAAGGCCGAGCTTGCCGACGATGACCCGAAACTTGTCG
>JANMRJ010000713.1:0-5450 GCA_031370985.1 Acidimicrobiales bacterium | reverse complement strand
TCCGATGGCGAGCGGGTCTACGTGCCGGCCAAGGGCGAGGCGCCGCCGGCGGTGCTGACATCGCCGGTGGCCGGCGCCGGCGGGTCCTCCGGCGCCAAGGCCCCCGCCGGCCCGGTGGACCTGAACACCGCCACCGCCGAGCAGCTCGATGCGCTGCCCGGTGTGGGGCCGGCGACCACCAAGGCCATCCTGGCCTACCGGGCCAGCCACGGCCGGTTCCGGTCGGTCACTGAGTTGCTGGAGGTGCCGGGCATCGGGCCGGCCAAGTTGGAGGCCCTCCGGCCGCTGGTGAAGGTCTGATGGGCGACCGCGCCGCGGTGGCCCTGGCCGTGGCTGCGTGCGCCGGCGCCTGGGCGGCCCGACCATTCCCGCTGCTGGCGGTGCTGACGCTGGTCGCGGTGGCGCTGGCCCTCCACCGCCCCGTCCTGCTCATGGTCGCGGTGGCCTTGGCCGCCTCCGCGCTCGGGTTCCGGGCGTGGGCCGGGCTGCGGCCCCCGGCCACCGGCTCGTGGTCGGGCGTGGCCACGCTCGTCGGCGACCCGGCGCAGGTGGCTGGTGCGCTGCGCGTCGACGTGCGCATTGGCGGCAAACGGGTGGAGGCGTGGGCTCGTGGCCCCTCGGCGCGGGCGTTGCGCGACCGCCTGGCGGGGGAGCGGGTCCAGCTCCGCGGCCAGTTGCAGGAGGTCCCGCCCGCCGCCCGCCAGCGCCTGGCCCGTCGCCACGTCGCCGCCCGGTTCAGCGTGGCCGGGGCGTCGCTGTCGTCCACCGGCAGCGTGCCGAGCCAATTGGCCAACGGCCTCCGGCGCACGTTGCTCCGGGGCGCCGAGGTGTTGGCGCCCGGCCGCCGAGCCCTGTTCGCCGGTTTCGTGCTGGGCGACGACCGCGACCAGCGACCGGAGGTCACCGACGACTTCCGGGCGTCGGGCCTCTCCCACCTGCTGGTCGTGTCGGGCCAGAACGTAGCGTTCGTGCTGGCGTTGCTCGGCCCGTTCCTTGGCCGTCTCCGCCTCGGCGGCCGGTTGGCCGGCGGCATCGTCGCACTGGTCCTGTTCGGCACCCTCACCCGGTGGGAGCCCTCGGTCCTGCGGGCCGTGGCTATGGCGGGGTTGACCCTCCTGGCCGCCGCGTTGGGGCGGCCGGCGTCGAGCATCCGCATCCTCAGCCTGGCCGTCACGGGCCTGGTGCTCGTCGACCCGCTGCTGGTCCACTCGCTCGGCTTCCTGCTCTCGGTGGGGGCGTGCGCCGGCATCTCCCTGTTCAGCAAGCGCCTGGCCGCCCGGCTGCCCGGCCCTCGTCCGCTGGCCGACGCCCTCAGCGTCACTCTCGCGGCCCAGATCGGCGTGCTGGGTGTGCTGGTCCCGGTGTTCGGCGGCATGCCGGTGTCCGCCCTCCCCGCCAACCTCCTCGGCGCGCCGGTGGCCGGCCCGCTGATGATGTGGGGCATGGCCGCCGGCCTGGTCGCCGGCTGGACCGGCCCGGCGGTGGCCCGAGTGGTCCACCTGCCCACCGACCTCATGATCCGCTGGGTGGCCGGCGTGGCCCACTGGGGCGCAGCGGTTCCCCTCGGGCAGCTGCGGGCGCTTCACGTCGCCGGCCTGGCCGTTGCCCTCTCCGCTGGCGTCGTGGCCCACCGCCGGCGATGGCGACCGGGCATGGTGGCCGCCGGCGTGGCTGCACTCGTGGTCGCCCTGGCGCCGGCGGTCGCCGTGCTCCGACCGACCGGCGCCGTCGATCGCACACTTGTCCCCGGCGCCCACCTCTGGCGGGCCGGCGGGGCGACCGTCGTGGTGGTCGACGACCTGAAGGCGTCGCCCGAGGCGTTCCTGTCGGCGCTGCACCTGGCCGACGTCCGGCGCCTCGACATCCTCGTCGTTAGCCGCCCCGGCTCGGCCGCGGCCGCCGACGTGACCGCGGTCCTCCGCCGCTTCCCGCCCCGGCTCTTGGTGGCCCCCGCCGGCCACCGCCTGACCGGCGAGGTCGTTGTCCCGCCGGCGGGGAGCGAGGTGGGTGCCGGGGGATTGACGGTCGAGGTCGACGAGGTCGCGCCCCGGCTGGTCGTCCGCGTGGTCCTGGGCGATCGGCGCTGACCTACCGCACCGAACCGCCCACTCCCGGGCCGCCCGTTTCGGAGGTGTGACCGATCCTGAGGTGGTTGCCGCTGGGATCGGTGAGGATGAACTCGCGCATCCCCCATGGCGTGTCCTCGATGTCAGTGATCGGCAGCGCCGCCGCGGCCAGCCGCGCGTGCCAGGCATCGACATCCGGCACGATCACATAGCACCCGGCGGGATTGGTGACGGGGTCGATCGGGGTTTCGGCCAGGTCGAGGTCGAACACGCTCTCGTCGTCGTAGGTCACGAACGCATAGCCACCCTGCGGGTACTTGCGGACATCGAACCCGGCCGCCTCGTAGAACGCGGTGGACGCGACAATGTCGACGACCGGCAGGATCGGAGTTACGTCGAGCGCCCCCGACTTGGCCCGGAGCCACCCGATGCACCCGAGGCACACGCCTACCTCCGAGTGGCACCGCAGGGCCACGACGCCGGCTCGCTCCAGGCCGCAACACGAGCAATCCACCGTGGCGACTCTACAAGGAGCAGCGCGCCGCCGGTTCAGTCATAGTTGGAGCTGGCAACGGCCTGCGCTGAGAGGGGAGCCACATGGCCAGGATGTCGAACGATGCCGGGAACGGAGGCCCGCCCGGGAGGGACGACGCCGTCCTCGGAGTGACGCACGCCCTGTCGGCGTTCATCGTCCCCTTCCTCGTCGTCGCCTTCGTGGTCCTCTACCTCTTCCCGACCCACACGGGCCGCCTGTTCGCCTGGACGATCAAGCCACCGATGACGCCGATGACGTTGGGCGCCGTCTATATCGGCGGCGCCTACTTCTTCGTGCGGGCGTTTCGCGCCACCGAGTGGCACACGGTGCAGGGCGGTTTCGTTGCCGTCGGGTCCTTCGCCTCGCTCATGGGCGTGGCCACGATCATCCACTGGGACACCTTCAACCACAGCCACGTGGCCTTCTGGTTGTGGTCGGGCCTCTACTTCACGACGCCGTTCCTCGTGTGGGGCGTGTGGTTCGCCAACCGCCGGCGGGCCACCGCGCCCGGGCCGGACGACGTGCTGTTGCCGCCGGCGGCGCGCACGGTCATGGCCGCCACGGGCGCGCTCGCCGTCGGCGCCGGCCTGTTCCTGTTCCTCCTGCCCCAGCGGTCGATCGCCAACTGGCCATGGACCATCACGCCCCTGACCTCGCGGGTGCTGGGGGCGATCTTCATGCTGGGCCTTGCCGGCCTGGGCGTGTTGGCCGACGCCCGGTGGACGGCGGCCCGGCTGATGCTCCATGTCCAGGTCTTCATGCTGACGCTGATCCTCGTCGCCGCGGCGCGGGCCCACGCCGACTTCGACGGGTCGAACCCCATGACCTGGCTGCTGCTCGGTGGCTTCCTGGCCGCCCTGGTGTCCGCCGCGGCGCTGACGTTCACGATGGAGCGCGGCGGTGGTCCATCCACGATTGCACCGGCGTAGCAGGGACAGGAGGCAGGCCATGGCGAGTGACTACATGTTCTTCACCGAGTGGCGGGTGGCGGGGACCGTCGAGGAGGTCAAGGCCGTCCTCGGCGACGCCCGGATCCTTCCCGAGTGGTGGCCGGCTGTCTACCTCTCGGTGAAGGTCATCGCGCCCGGTGGCCCCGACAGCGAGGGCGCCGTCGTCGACCTCCACACCAAGGGCTGGCTGCCCTACACGCTGAAGTGGACGCTGCATGTCACCGAGCCCGTCACCGACACCGGGTTCGCACTGCGGGCCTCCGGCGACCTGGAGGGGACGGGCGTCTGGACGTTCACCCAGGACGGGCCGGAGGTGTCCATCACCTACGACTGGCGGATCCACGCCACCAAGCCACTGCTGCGCCGGCTCGGCTGGCTCCTCAAGCCGGCGTTCTCGGCCAACCACACCTGGGCGATGCGCACTGGCGAGGAGAGCCTCCGGCTGGAGATGCGCCGGCGCCGGCAGGGGAGCGGGACCGTTCCGCCGCCTCCGCTGGCCACCTTCAGCCGCCTGCGCAAGGGCCGCCCGTAGGCCGCTTCACCTCGCGCCTCGGCTTCCCGGGCGCGTGACTTGGCCCCGGCGGGCAAGGAATGGCCGATCTGGGCGATGACGACGGCGATCTCGCCCGGCGGCACCTGCAGCCAGGGGAAGCGGTTGACCGAGAAGATCGGCCACAACTTGAACCGCAGCCCGCCAGCCGGTCGGGCTCCACGCCGTGGCCGACTAGCCAGTCGACGACGGTCTCGGCCCGCTGCCGGGACAGGGTCAGGTTGTACTCGGGCGATCCCACGGCGTCGGTGTGGCCGGCGACCTCTGCCGAGGCGGCTGGCTTCTGGCGGAACACCTCGACGACGGCCTGGACGGACATCTCGGCATCGGGTCGCAGCTCGGCGGAACCGAAGGCGAACAGGACTGCCTCGGACAGCGTCACGCCGGCCGCCGGCCGCGGCGACGGCATATGCGTCCGGCCGGGTAGTCGGGCCTCGGCACTACCGCCGGCGGCCGGCGATCCCTCGATCCTGACCGTCGTCGTCGCGGAGAATGTCGATCTCTCCGAAGCCGGCGGTGTCCATCTGCGCGGCGACGACCGCGGCCTGGTCGCCGCCGAGTTCCAGGAGCAGCCAGCCGCCCGGCCGAAGCCACCGGGTGCTGCAGATCACCACGGTCGAGAGCACCTCGAGCCCGCTGGCGCCCCCGTTCAGCGCCCGGTGTGGCTCGTAGGTGAGCACGTCGCGGGGCAGGAACCGCAGCTCGTCGGCCGGCACGTAGGGCACGACAGCGGCCATGATGTCGACCGTGCCGGCGAGGGCAGCGGGCAGCGGGCCGGCGAGGTCGCCGACCAGCGCGTCGATACCGTTCCGCCGGGCGCATGCGACCGCGAGCGGGTCGATGTCGGTCGCCACGACCGTCGCCGAAGGCACCGCGTCAAGGAGCACGCAGGCGATGGCGCCGGCGCCGGTGCAGAGGTCGACGGCGGTCCCGTGTTCCGGGAGGAGGGTGGCCGCCCGGCGGGCCAGCGGCTCGGTCTGCCACCGGGGCACGTAGACGCCAGGAGTGACCGCGACCCGGGCGCCGCAGAAGTCCACATGGCCCACGACCCAGGCGAGCGGCTCACCGCCGGTCCGCCGCGTGACCAGCGCATCGAGCTCGGCCTCGCTGCCGGAGCCAGCCACGAGCGCCGCCGCCTCTTCCTCAGCGGCCACACAGCCGGCGGCGGCCAGTCGGGCCACCACGGCGGCGTGGGCCGAGCCATCAACCTGCATCAGCCACGTGGCGCGACCGCCACGACGCTGAGCCTGATCCTGGTCAGCGTCATATCGGACCTCTCCTGTCGAGTTGGCGCACCCTAGCCAGGTGAGATTCAACGACGCAGCGGAGCCGACGTGTGCACCTAACCC
>JANMRJ010000646.1:0-6954 GCA_031370985.1 Acidimicrobiales bacterium | reverse complement strand
AAGCAACCGACTCCACCTCGCCGGCGAGCCGGGCGGCCAAAGGGTCATCCGCGCACACCAGACGGCCCCCGCCGGCGCCGGCCAGGAAGAGCCGGAAGGCGTCGACCAGCGCGTCGAAGCTGCCGTAGTACTCGAGGTGGTCGGGCTCCACGCTGGTCACGACCGCCACCTCGGCGTCGAGGTCACCGAAGGTACCGTCGCTCTCGTCGGCCTCGACCACGAACCACTCACCGCTTCCCCACCGGGCGCCGGTGCCGAAGCCGGCGAGCACGCCCCCCACGACGAACGACGGCTCGAGGCCAGCGGCGGTCAGCGCGCACGACAGCAGCGCGGAGGTGGTGGTCTTGCCGTGGGTGCCGGCGACGGCGATCGTGCGCCGCAGGCGGGTCAGGGCAGCCAGCACGTCGGCCCGCCGCAGGACGGCGACGCCCCGGGCCCAGGCCGCGGCGACCTCAGGGTTGTCGCGGGAGATGGCCGTCGACACGGCAACCGCATCGACGGAAAGGCCGACGTTGCCGGCGTCATGGCCCACCGACGCCTCGACACCGAGCCCGCGCAGCCGCTCCAGCGCCGGCGACGCAGCCACGTCGCTCCCCGACACCCGATGGCCCATGGCCACCAGCACCTCGGCGATGGCGCTCATCCCCGCCCCGCCCAGGCCGACAACATGGATGCCCATCGGCTGGGAGAGATCGATCTCAGCCACGCCGGCCCCCGGCGCTCGACGCGTGCGCCTCGACCAGCGCGGCCACCGCCTCCGCCGCATCCCGCCGGCCCACCGTCAACGCCGCCGACGCCATGGCCGCCAAGCGGGCGGGGTCGCCCAGGAGCAAATCGACATCGGCCACGAGCCGGGCCGCCGTCATCCCGGCGTCGGCCACCAGCACGGCGGCGCCGCCGTCAACCAGCGCCTGGGCGTTGGCGGTCTGGTGGTCACCCGGCGCGCCGGGCAGCGGGACGAGCACCGACCCGACACCGACCGCGGCCAGCTCGGCCACCGTGTTCCCGCCGGCCCGGGACACCACCAGGTCGGCGGCGCCCAGCGACAGCTCCCGCTGATTGTCATACCGGACCGGCTGGTAAAAGACCCCGGCTCGGAGGGCGTCGCCGTCGGCCCGCTCCCCCACCATCGACCAATCCCGCTCCCCCACGACGTGGCGCACGGCCAGGTCGCCCCGCGCCGCCCACGCCGCCAACGCCCCGAACACCGCGGTGTTCAAGCGCAACGCCCCCAGCGAGCCGCCAAAGACACAGAGCACCCGCCGGCCCTCGGGCAGCCCCAGCGCGACACGGGCCGCGGCCCGCCCCGCCGGGCTGCGGTCGACGGCCAGGATCTCCGGGCGCACCGGGTTGCCGGTGACGACGGCGCGGGGCAGCGGCGTCCGGGGGAACGGGACGGCAGCGGCTTGGGCGAAGCGGCCGACCAGGCGGTTGGCCGCGCCCGGCACCGCGTTCTGCTCCGACACCACCACCGGGACGCCCAGGGCCACGCCGGCCATGGCGCACGACACGCTGGCCCACCCGCCCATGGCCAGGATGACCGCCGGCCGGCGCCGGCGCACGAGGCCGAGCGCCTCGGCGCCGGCCCGGGCCAGGCCCCACGCCGCGCCCAGGTTCTCGGCGGTCAGCCGGCGCTGGATGCCCCGCCCAGGCAGCAGGGTGGCCTCGAAGCCAGCCTCGCGCACCATGGCGCTTTCCGTGCCCCGCTGCCCGCCGACCCAATGGATCGTCTCCGGGGGGTGCCCCAGGGCGACCAACGCCCGGGCCACGGCCAGGCCGGGGACGACGTGGCCCGCCGTCCCGCCGCCGGCGATGATCGCCCACGTCTTCGTCACGCTCACGCGGCCGACGGCGCCCGCTTCGCCTGCCGGGCGACGTTGAGGAGGATGCCGGTCGCGGCCATCGTCACGACCAGCGAGGACCCACCGAACGACACGAACGGCAGGGGCACGCCGGTCACGGGCAGGAGGCTGGTGACCGCGCCCATGTTCACGACCGCCTGTCCGCAGACCCACGCAGTCACGCCCGCGGCCAGCAGCGACCCGAACCGGTCCGGGGCGCGTAGGGCTGTGCGGATGCCGACGACGGCGAAGCCAACGAAGAGGGCGACAACACCAAAGGTGCCGATCAGGCCCAGCTCCTCGCCGACGATGGCGAAGATGAAGTCGGTGTGGGCGTTGGGCAGGAAGCCCCACTTGGCCCGGCTGGCGCCCAGCCCCACACCGCCGACGTGCCCGGTGCCGAGGGCGACCAGCGACTGAGCCACCTGGTACCCGCTGTTCTGGAAGTCGCCGAAGGGGTCACGGAAGGACGCCACCCGCTCCCAGCGGTAGCCCTCGACCTTGGCCAGGAGCAACGAGGTCGCCGAGGCCGTGACCCCGAGGCCGGCCATCGGCACCAGCCGGATCCCGCCAACGAACATCAGCACGAAGACAATGAACCCGATGAGCATCGTCGTGCCCATGTCGGGCTGAACCAGCACCAGCACGGCGATCAGGCCGGTAGTGATCAGCAGCGGCTTCATGACGCTGCGCCAGTCCCCCACCAGTTCGGCCCGGCGGGACAGCAGGTCGGCGGCGAAGAGCAGCACGCCGAGCTTGGCGAACTCCGACGGCTGGATCCGCAATGACTCGGTGCCGAGCCAGCGAGACGAACCGCCAGCGGCGATCCCGACGCCCGGCACGAGCACCAGCACGAGCATGACCAACGAGCCGCCGAGCAGTGGCAGCACGGCCCGGCGCCAGTGGTGGTAGTCGGCCAGGGCAGCAGCCACCAGCACCGCCGAGCCGATGGCCACCCAGAGGAGCTGCTTCTGGAAGAACACCCACGCCCCGCCGTAGCTGCGCAGGGCCTCCACCGACGATGCGGAGAGCACCATCATCAGCCCGATCGTGCAGAGCATGGCGACGATCGCCGCCAGCATCACCCAGCCGGTGTCGTCCTCCACCTGTGACCTTCGAGGCGGTGCGCCCGGCGGTGTGGGCTGCGATGCCGTCCGCCGGAACAACCGGCGGCGCGCCACGGCCGCCGACGACGCCGCCCGGTGGATAGGCCGGCGAGATGGAACGGCCGCCGGCGGCCGCCGTGAAGGTCGGCGGGGAAGGGTCGGGGTCTCAGTCGGCATGACGCGCCTCCAGCAGGGCGTGGACGGCGGCGGCGAAGTCGTCGCCCCGCTCGGCATAGGACCGGTACCAGTCGAACGATGCGCACCCCGGCGACAGGAGCACAACATCGCCCGGACGGGCGGCTGCGGCGGCCGCGGCCACCGCGTCGACCATCGACTCGGCCCGCTGGACCGGCACCCGGCCGTCAAACGCGGCCGCCACCTCGGGCGCGGCCTCGCCTATGGCGATGACGGCTTGCAGCCGGTCGGCGACTGCGGCCAGCGCGCGCAGGTCGAGGCCCTTGTTCCGCCCGCCGGCCAGCAGGACCACGGATTCGAACCCGCGGACAGCGGCGGCGGCGGCGTGGGGGTTGGTGGCCTTCGAGTCGTCGTACCACCGCACGCCGTCGGCGTAGGCGACGAGGGCCAGCCGGTGCGGAAGCGGCGCAAAGGCGGTGAGGGCGGTCCGCACCCCCTCGACGGTGGCGCCGGCGGCCAAGGCGGCGGCGGCCGCAGCCAGCGCGTTGGCGATGTCGTGGGGCATCGCACGGGGCAGGGCGGCGACTTCGAGGATCGGCCCCTCCGGGCCTCGTAGCCAGCCGTGGGCCACGGTGAAGTCGACCGGCGCCGGCCCCAGCCCGAAGGTGACGACTCTCGACGGGGCGGACGCGGCCTGGGCCATCACGATCGGGTCATCCGCGTTGACAACGGCGACATCACCGGGCCCCTGCCGGGCCCAGACCCGCGCCTTGGCCGCCACGTAGGACTCCTCGTCACCGTGCCAGTCGAGGTGATCGGGCGCCAGGTTGAGCCACACCGCCACCACCGGCCGGAACGACTCGGCGTAGGCGAGCTGGAACGACGACACCTCGGCCACGACGACCTTGAGGTCCTCGTCGGCCACCGCGTCGCTGAGGGGCAACCCGATGTTGCCGGCGGCGATCGACGCGATGCCCGAAGCGACCAGCATCTCGGAGATGAGGCTGGTGACGGTGGTCTTGCCGTTCGTGCCGGTGACGGCCACCAACGGGCAGATCGACCACCGCGACGCCAGCTCGACCTCGCCCCGTACCGGCACGCCGGCGGCCCGGGCCAGGCCATAGACCGGGTGGGAGGCGGGCACGCCGGGGCTGGGCACGATCACGTCGGCCCGGACGACGAGGTTGGCCAGCGCGTCGGGGGTCGGGCGCTCGACGAGCAAGATGCCCAAAGCGGCGGCGGCGGCCCTGGCGTCGTCGCTGGGGTCGTCGTCGACCGCGGCCACGCTCGACCCGCGCGCCAGCAGGTGCCGGGCCACGGCCTGGCCACTGCGGCCGAGGCCGACCACCAGGGCCCGCTCGGTGGCGCCGGCCCCCGCGGCGGCGGACAGCACCGGCGGCGCGGCCGAACTCGGCATCATCGGCGGTTCGGCCGGCGCCGAGACTGCATGGGCGGCATCATCGGGCTCGACGGCCCGGACGGGATCGTCGACAAGCTCGGCTTCCTCCCACGCCGGCGTCGGGTCCTCGTCGTTGTAGATCTCAGCCAAGGCTGGCCCCCCTGCATCCGCTCTGAAGGAAGTCGGCGTAGAAGAGCCCGACGGCAACCGCGGTGCACAGCGACGCCAGGATCCAGAAGCGCACGATCACCGTCGTCTCCGGCCAGCCGACGAGCTCGAAATGGTGGTGGATCGGCGCCATGCGGAACACCCGCCGGTGGAAGGTCTGGAACACGGCCACCTGGATGACCACCGACATGGTGATCATCACGAACAGGCCGCCGACGACGGGCAGGAGGAGCTGGGTATTGGTACCCAGCGCCAGCGCGCCCAGGCCGGTACCCAGGGCCAGCGAGCCGGTGTCGCCCATGAAGATCTTGGCCGGCGCCGCGTTCCACCACAGGAAGCCGGCGCAGCTGCCGGCGAGAGCGGCGGCGATGAGCGACAGGTCGAGGGCGGGGCCCACGCCGTAACACTCGGGGTGGCGGAACTCCCAGAACCCGATGAAAACGAAGGCGCCGAAGCCGTACATGGCCGAGCCGGCGGCCAGGCCGTCGAGGCCGTCGGCCAGGTTCACCGCATTGGAGATGGCCAGCAGGATGAGCAGCGCCCACAGGATGTAGACGGCGTTCGGCAGGCTGATGCCGAGGGAGCGGGCGAAGGAGAGGTCGGTGTTGACCTTGGCCCGGTAGACGAAGAGGACGGCAAAGACACCGAAGACGGCGACGAGCGCCAGGCTCTTGGCCGACTTGTTCAGGCCCAGGCTGCGCTGGCGGGAGACCTTGATCCAGTCGTCGAGCAGGCCGACGGCGCCGGCGCCCAGGACCACCAGCACAACAAGGGCGCCGGCGGCGGTGAACACCGCGCCGGTGTAAATGTGGCTGGCGACGTAGCCGATCGCCGCCGCCCCGATCATGGTGATGCCCCCCATGGTCGGCGTGCCGGCCTTGGAGAAGTGGCCCGCCGGGCCGTCGTCACGGATCTGCTGGCCAATCCCCCGCGCCTGGAGTGAACGGATGAGGATCGGCGTGCCGAGAATGGCGAACATCAACGCCGTGGCGCCGGCGATGAGGAGCGCTACCACTGTGTCTCCTCAAGGCGGGTCTCCCCAAGGATCTGGGCGGCGACGGCGCGGTCGTCGAAGGGGGTGACAGTGTCGCCGGTGATCTGGGTCGTCTCGTGGCCCTTCCCGGCCAGGACGACGACATCGCCGGCCCGGGCCGCGGCCAGGGCCAGGGCGATGGCGGACCGGCGGTCGGGCTCGACGGTGAGCACCTCGGGCCGGCGCACGCCGTCACGCACCGCGTCGATGATGGCCGCCGGGTCCTCGCTGCGGGGGTTGTCGGAGGTGAGGACGGCCACGTCCGCCAGGCGGGTCGCCACCTCGCCCATCAACGGTCGCTTGGCTCGGTCGCGGTCGCCACCGCAGCCGAACACCACCAGCACTCGGCCGGCGCCGGCCATGTCCCGGGCCCCGGCCAGCATCCGCTCCAGGGCATCGGGCGTGTGGGCGTAGTCCACAAGTACAGAGAATGGCTGGCCCCGGTCGACGGGCTGGTTGCGGCCCCGTACGAACTCGAGGCCCGACAGGCCCCGGGCGACGGCCGCCGGCCCCACGCCCAGCTCCCGGGCCGCGGCGGCGGCGGCGAGGGCGTTGGCCACGTTGACCGGCCCGGCCAACCGGAGGCGCACCGGCTCGCCCTGCCAGGTGAAGCTGCTGCCGGTGCGGTCGACCTCGAGGCCGACAGCGTCGGCCAGGGAGAACGGGCGGGTCGGCAGCCGGGCCGACTCCAGCAGGCGCCGGCCCCAGGGGTCGTCCGCGTTGACGACGCCGACTGCGGCGCGCTCGGTGTCGAAGAGCGACGCCTTGGCCGCGAAGTACTCCTCCATCGTGCCGTGGAAGTCGAGGTGGTCCTGGCTCAGGTTGGTGAAGACGGCAACTGCGAACCGGACGGCATCCACCCGGTGCTGGACGAGGGCGTGCGAGCTCACCTCCATGGCCACCGCGGTGAAGCCCTCGTCGGCCAGCTCGGCCAGGTGCTCCTGCAGCTCGGGGGCGGCCGGCGTGGTTCCCGGGCCCGAGCGGCCCCCTGAGCGGAGAGACGGGCCCGAGAGGGTGCCGATCACCGCGGCCCGGCGGCCGTCGGCCTTGAGGACCGACTGCAGGAAGTGGGCGGTCGTGGTCTTGCCGTTGGTGCCGGTGATGCCGACGACGGCCATCCGGTGCGACGGTTGGCCGTACAGGGCGGCGGCGGCACGAGCCATGGCCGGGCGGACATCGTCGACCACCACCTGGGGGACGTTCACGTCGACGAACTGCTCGACCAGCAAGGCGACGGCGCCGCCGGCGGCGGCGGCGGATGCGAAGTCGTGG
>JANMRJ010000635.1:0-5804 GCA_031370985.1 Acidimicrobiales bacterium | reverse complement strand
GCTGAAGATGATCGTCGCGCTGGCGCGACCCGATCGCGGGACTGCGACCATCGACGGGCGACCGTTCGTCGAGCTACCCAACCCGACGCGCGTGGTCGGGACGCTGCTCGACCCGACGGCGATGCACCCGGGGCGCACTGGCCGGGCCACGCTCACGATCGCGGCGCGGATGGCCGATGTCGACCTCAGTCGGGTCGACCATCTGTTGGACCTCGTCGGGATAGCCCACGCCGCGACCCAGCGAGTGGGGACCTACTCCCTCGGCATGCGCCAGCGCCTCGGGATCGCCCAGGCCCTCGTCGGTGAACCGTCGGCGCTGATCCTCGACGAGCCGGCGAACGGGCTCGATCCCGAGGGCATCGCCTGGATGCGAACGCTCCTGCGGGACTTCGCCGACCGGGGCGGCACAGTGCTGCTGTCGAGTCACCTGCTGCATGAGGTGCAGGCCACCGCGGACCACCTCGTCGTTATCTCCGACGGTGCGGTGGTGGCCTCCGGTCGGCTGGACGAGCTGCTGGCCAGCTCTACCATCGTCGTGCGCAGCCCCGACCCCGACGGTCTGGCCGCTGCGCTCCGTGCGGCGCGGATCAACTACGCCGCCGGCCTGGATGACGTCTTCACGGTGGACTCGGCCGATGGTCGGGTCACGACCGAGGTGGTGGCGGGCGTCGCCCGCGACCACCAGGTGCTGCTCACCGAGCTGCGTCGGTCCGAGACAGACGGGCTGGAGCAACTGTTCTTTTCGCTCACCGCCAGCAAGGCGGCTCACGCCCAGGAGGCTGCAGCATGACCATGTCCACGACCATCGCCCCCCGCACGTACACCGCCGAGGCGTCGCCGTCGGCCGGCGTAGGGCCCATCCCGTTCCGGCGGCTCCTTCGAGTGGAGTGGGGCAAGGCCACCGATACCCGTGCCGCCCGCTGGCTTCTTGGACTCGTGGCGCTGTCGACCGTCGGCATGATGCTGGCACCGGTCCTTGCCCCCGCGAGCATCGACCAGACGTATACGAGCTATCTCGGCATCGCCGCCATCGCACTGTCCATCCTCTTGCCCGTGGTGGCGATCCTGATGCTCTCCGGCGAATGGAGCCAGCGCACCGTCTTCACTACGTTCACCCAGGAACCCCGGCGTATCCGCGTCGTCAACGCCAAGCTGGCAGCGTCGTTGCTGATGGTGGTGGCGCAGCCGTCTTCGGCGGGGTGGTCACCGCCGCCGGCCTCGGGCTGGCCGCCGCCTCGGGGCGGGTGTTGGAGGCCAACCTGACCGCCGGCGCCTTCGCCGGCTATCTGCTGTTCGTGCTCCTCAACGTCCTCGCCGGCGTGGCGCTCGGGGCACTGCTGCAGAACTCGGCGCTGGCTATCGCCGCCTCCTTCGCCCTGCCCGCCGCGTTCGCGGTGCTCGGCGCGGCATCGAAGCTTGTCGCTGAGTGGGTCGACATGTCCACCACGTTCAGCTGGGTGCTCAGGAGCGAATGGGGAGGTCATGTACCGCAGATCTCGGTCGCCATCCTGCTCTGGGTGGCGGTCCCGCTGGCCGCCGGCATCGTCCGGACCATCCGCCGGGACGTCGCATAGCCCTCACTCGGTCCGGACGGTGGACCAGCGCCAGCGCCCCGGTCAGGCGCCGGCCTCCAGGCGCTGCCGCCGGCGACATTGCAATAGCGGCCCCACTGCTCGGCGCGGCGGAGTCGGCCTACGCGGGGGAGTTCCTGGAGGAGGACCTCTACGAGGACTGGTCCACTGTCCGGAGCGAGGAGGCGCGAGCGGCCTACGTCTCGGTGGCGATGGCCCTGGCCGACCTGGCCCTGGGCGCTGGGGACCACGACGGCGCGGCCCGCTACCTCCTGCGCGTGCTCGCCCGCGACCCCTACGACGAGCGGGCCCACCTGCACCTGGTCACCGCCCTGAGCGCCGCCGGGGCGAGGCCCGGCGGATGTACCGGGCCTATGGCGGCCGTATGGAGGAAATCGCGGTGGAACCGATCGCCTTCCCGGACGGCGTGAGATAAGCAAAAATTGAAGAGACATGGTCGTCGCAACGTCGTATGCTTCACTCATGCGTCAGGGTGCCGCGGACCTGTCTCTCGCCATCGGGCGCGCCCAGGGCACCGTCATGGTGACGGTGGATGGGGACCTGGACGCGGCAGGCATGGATGGCCTCGAGCGCGTGCTCACCGACCTCATCCACGGGCAGGGCAACCTTGCCGTCGCCGTCGACCTGACGCAGGCCGTCGCCGCCCCCCAAGTCCTGGCCGACTTTGTCACCACCCAGCGGGAGCGCTTCCGAGGTATGAACCTCACTGTCTGGGCGCCGGCGCCGGCCTGAAAGGCGTCGCCCGACGGTGTAGGAACCGCCCGGGGCAGCGAGGCGGAGGCGAGGGGCGATGGCCAAGGTCACCCGGGGGTTCACCGGTCACGGGCGCGGCGACGGCAAATCGCCTCCCGCCCGGCCAGTACGACACCGGCGGAGACTGGCCGGTGCTCACCGCCGCGCGACGCCGGGATTCACCACCGATGCTGCTGGTGCTGCACCCTTCCTTCTGGAAGAGCGCCAAGTGGGTGGCCGGCCGACCAGTGCGCCGCCGAACTGCCGGGCCGGAGGTGACTGTCGTCCACACCCGCCACCCCCTGCCGGCCAGCCGGCGGCGGACATCCGTGTCGAGCGGTTCGGACCGACAGGCGGGGCTTGAGGGGCCGGTTCTTGGCGAGGTCGTGGATGTGGCGGCCCCGGCGGTCTACCGTCGACTGCGGTGAGCAGGCATGACCCGTGGGCCGGGATCCTCTCCGGCCCGGTCGACGGCCCGGCCAAGCTGCGGGCGACATGGCCGGAGATCGCCACCGCGGCCGGCATGCGGGTCCGTCACCGGGGGAGTGGCTTCACCGGCGTGGTGGCCCGGTGGGAGCGCGACGGCGTGGTGCTGCGCGGTGCCAGCGGACTCGAACGGATCTTCCTGGCCGCGCCGGGCGCCTTCGATGTCGAGGGCACAGCCGTCACGCTGGTCCGTCCGGCGCCGGCCCGGACGCCGGCCACGGCGCCGGCGGTGACCGCGTCAGGCTCGCTGGTGGTCGCGGGCCACCGCGCCCGCGTCGCCCGTGCCGGGCGCATCCTGGTGGAAGGGGTGCACGACGCCGAGCTGGTCGAGCAGGTCTGGGGCGACGACCTGCGGGTCGAGGGCGTGGTGGTGGAGCGCCTCGACGGGATTGACCACCTCGCCGAGGTCGTCGCCGCCTTCGGGCCGGGGCCGGCCGCCCGTCTCGGCGTGCTCGTGGACCACCTCGTGCCGGGGAGCAAGGAGGCCCGGCTGGCCGCATCGGTCGCCCACCCCCACGTGCTCGTGACGGGCACGCCCTTCGTCGACGTATGGCAGGCGGTCAAGCCGGCGGTCGCCGGCATTGCGGCGTGGCCCGCCGTGCCCATGGGCGAGGATTGGAAGACCGGCGTCTGTTCCCGGCTGGGGGTCGACCCGGCCACGATGTGGCCCCGCCTCCGGGCCGCCGTGCGCTCCTACGCCGACCTGGAGCCGCCGCTGGTCGGGGCCGTCGAGCGGCTGATCGACTTCGTCACCGAGCCGGGCTGAGGGGCCGCCGACGTGACACCCCCCGGGCCGCTCCCCCCCGAAGACGAGGTCATCGACCGGCTCCATCGCCACCTCCGCTCGTGGCTAGGCGCGTGGCCCCCGACCGCCGAGCTCACGGTCGTGGCCTCGCTCAACCGGACAGCACCGGGCTGGGACGGCCGGGTCCGAACGTTCGCCGGCGTCAGCACTCCCGAGGGGACGGTCCTCTCGGTCCCACTGGGTGCCCTCGACGCGGTCCGTGGCGCCGGCTCGACGCTGGAGGAGGTATTGGCGGCTCTGCCCGACGCGTTGGGGCAGCCGGATGGCGTGGTCGGCCGGGGCGTCTACCGGTTCTGCCTCACGCCGGCGCCGATCGATGCGTTTGGCGACCCTGTTGGCGAATGGCTCGATGCCGAGGACGAGGACGTGCCGGCGTGGCTCCGGCCGTTCGGCGGCAGAGTGCTCATCGTGCGCGAGGACGGCCAGTACGTCGCCGGGCTGGGCATTAAGCGCCACGACGACCTCGGTCAGGAGGTGGCGGTGGCCACCGAGGAGCCGTGGCGTGGGCGCGGCCTGGCCCGGGCCCTTGTGGGCCGGGCCGCGGGCGACATCCTCCGCCAGGGCGGGGTGCCGATCTACTTCCACGGGCGGGCGAACGCGGCGTCGGCCCGGGTCGCCGAGACATCGGGGTTCGGTGACCGCGGGTGGCTCATCCTGGGCCTCCCGACCGCGAGCTGAACCTTGTGTGGCCCCCGGGGCCGGCGCCCTCTATCCTGCCCGCCGTAACGCTCCTGGGGGGGTTCACCACGTAGATGTTCGAAACAGAGGTTCGACGCGACAGCGCGCCTGCACGTGCTGCTGTCGAAACTCTGCCCGCTAGTGCGCCCGCGGCGCCCTCTCGGCCCGACCTGGATCCGCGAGACCGGTGGTTCCCCGTCGTCGCCTACGCCGCGGTTGCCGGCGTGGTCATCCTGGTCTCGGTCCTCGCCCACACCTACCTGAAGCCGCTCCACCCGTTCCACCGCCAACTCCAGGGCCACCGTTGGGTCGACAGCTTCGGCTGGTGGGACGGCTGGTGGTACGTCGGCATCGCCAAGGGTGGCTACCGGTTCCTCGGGCCCAACCGCCAGTCGCCCGTGGCGTTCTTCCCCGCCTACCCGCTGGCGATCCGCGCCCTCGCCTGGCTCGTGGGCGGGCCGTTGTTGGCGGGGTTCATCCTCACCGTCGCCTCCGGGCTGGGCGTGGCGGTGTTGTTTCATCGGTGGTGTGTGGCCAAATTTGGCCCGGCCCGGGCCCGCCTGGCTCTCGGACTGCTGTTGCTGTACCCGTTCGCCTTTTACCTGATGGGCGCGGTCTACGCCGATGCCCTGTTCATCGTGGCCGCCCTGGCCGCCTTCCTGGCGGTCGAACATGACCGGCCGGTGCTGGCCGGGCTGGCGGCCATGATCGCCACCGCCAGCCGTCCTGTCGCGCCGGCGCTCGTTCTCGGCTTGTGGGTGCTGCTCCTCGAGCGCAGGGGGATCGTGGGTCGCCTGCGGACACCGGGCGGGTGGCGCCGGCTCCGGCCCGCCGACGCCGGCCTGCTCCTGGCCCCACTCGGGCTGATCGCCTATTGCGGCTTCCTCTGGCTGCGCTTCCGCAGCCCGCTGGCGTTCCTCGACATAGCCGGCGCCCCCGGCTGGGACCAGCCACCCGGGTTCCACACCTGGTTCAAGGTCCACTGGGTCAAGGCCATGTGGAACGGGCCGTGGACGAACGGCCACTTCGGGCACCTGACGATCAATGCCGTGGCTGCGGTCATCACCGCCGCGTTCATCCCCGGGGTGTTCCGCCGGCTCGGTTGGGGTTACGGCATCTTCGTGACCCTCGCGGTTGTGGCCACGGCGTTCTCGACCAAGGACTTCGTCGGGATGGGCCGCTATTCCCTGGCCGCCTTCCCGTGCTTCGCGGTGGCCGCCGACATGCTGTACCGCCGGCCAAAGTTGGCGTGGGCCCTGCTGACGGTCTCCGGCGTCGCCCTCCTGGTACTCGCCCAACTGCACGCCAGGGGCACGATCATCAGCTGACGGGTGCCCTCAGTTGACGGGAAACAGGGCTTGGGCGACGGTCGACGGTGCCACGCCGAAGGCCGTGCCCCCCACCAGGGCCAGCACCTGGTTCCCGACCCGCTCGACCGCCAGGCCGTGACGGGGCGAGGGCAGGGGCGGCAGCGTCGACCACCGCTGGGTGGCGATGTCGTAGGCCTCCAC
>JANMRJ010000594.1:0-1536 GCA_031370985.1 Acidimicrobiales bacterium | reverse complement strand
GGGCGGTCTACGATCAGCGCTTCGAGTGGCTCTCGTGGTCACCCGACGGGACCCGCCTGGCCGGCCTGCAGCAGTCCAATCCAGATCGACTGCTCGACAACGAGATCGTCATCGTGCCCATCGCGGGGCTCAAGTAGCCCTCGACCCGAGAACGGGCGAGGTCGAGCGCTATTCAGGAGCTGGCGTTGCCCACAACCTTTCGATCCCTCCACGATGGCGAGCAGGAACTGATACGCACGCTGCTGAGCGTGGCTTTTCCCGGCAGGGATGCGCTGGTGGAACAGGTCAGCAACATGCGTGGCCGCACCATCGACGGTGATGGCAGCCTGGAGCTCCGCGTCCTCAAAGGTCCTCGGGCCGCCGTGGTACGACGAATCCCGGTCGAAGCCCAGGTCGAGGATGTCGACCGAATGATGATCCACGTGCTGCTGCATGTTGTCGATGGATACGCCATGGAGCTCGAGCTCTACCGCGACGATTCCCGCCCCGTGCAGGGAGGCATCGACCCAGCCGGCCTCGAGGTCATCGTGTTGTAGCACTGGACCACGGCAAGCGCCGCCCGGGCCGGGTACCGTTGGGCCCTCGTTCGACCAATCAACGGAGGTGGTTCAGCAGGGTCATGGCGATCGACATCAGCCGTGTCACGTTCCACCGCAACTCGATGTCCGTTGCCCGGGGATGGCAGGGCTGGCGGTGAGAATCAACTATGACAGGGACATCGATGCAGCGACCATCTACCTCGTGGACGACATCGGTCCTGGGGGTGCGCCTGGGTCAACGATGTGCGACCTGGAGGTTCGGGCGGCGCGGTGATCGTCCTGCTCAGTGAGGGTGGCCAACTCGTCGGCATCGAGGTGCTCGGGGCCTCCCGACTGCTGCCAAGTCAACTATTGGGAGAAGGCACGCCGCTTCTTTCGTGGGCGCCGCCCGCAACACCAGGCCGTGGCAACATGACCGTTGTGCCGCCGGCCGGCCGAATAGGGTAGATGTGATGCCTTGGCTCCCTCTGAAGTACCGCGAGTACTACGATTTGCCTCGCGCGTTCGTGGTTGAGTACCGGCATGCGCTCTATTTCTTCGACTCCCGATTTGATGCTGAGACCGACGAGTACTCGGACTATTTCGATGTGTATCGGTTGCCGATGGAACTCGCGAACACGTTGGATCAGATGTCCTGGGAGCACCTCGACTTGATGGGTGAGGTCGTCGGCAGAGTGCCCACGACGGCGGTGCATCTCGATCCTTCGAAGAGGCAGTTTGTTGACGACTGCGTCTTTGCCCTACTGAGACGCTCGGAGTCGAACTGACCGGGGCGCCCGAGCGCCAGGTCAAGCTGCTCGGGCCAGCAGGCCTCATTCTCCGTCCGTCGTGAGAGGTCAGCAGTGAACGAAGACGTGGCCGCGCTTGCCTTGTTCCGCAAGCATGGCGCCGCCGATACGGTAGTGGGTCAGTTTCACGATTCGCGACGGGCGCGGCTATGATCGCGTCGCCGTCGGGCGGCCCATGTGGTCCGGTGAGGCGCTGAGTCAATCCGGCG
>JANMRJ010000581.1:0-14542 GCA_031370985.1 Acidimicrobiales bacterium | reverse complement strand
GGCAGCTCCAGCTGCGCCCCTGGCTCCTGACGATCGTGCTCAACCTGGTGCGCAACGAGACCCGGGCCGCGGCCCGCCGGCCGGCGCAGGTGGCCCTCGACGGCGCCGGCCTCGCCGACGGGCGGGAGGGCCCTGAGGCGCAGGCTCAGCGCCACGACGGGCAGTCCCGGCTCGGGTGCCTGCTCACCGGGTTGCCCGACGCCCAGCGTGAGGCCATCGTCCTCCGCCACGTCGTCGGCCTGCCGTATGC
The DNA here is from genome assembly GCA_031370985.1 of Acidimicrobiales bacterium. Lineage (GTDB taxonomy): Bacteria > Actinomycetota > Acidimicrobiia > Acidimicrobiales > AC-14 > CADCTB01. The sequence goes on along the minus strand of JANMRJ010000581.1, from coordinate 14,292 downwards.
GGAGCTGGCCGTCGTCCTGGGCTGCCCGGAGGGCACCGCGAAGTCCCATGTTGGCCGGGGGCTCCAACGCCTGCGGGCCAAGATCGGAGAGGAGGCCCGATGACTGCAACGCCCATCGAGGACGAGCTGGCCGCCCTCGCTGCGCCGGCGCCCGCCGGCTTTGTCGATTCCGTGTACGCCCGTTGGGTCGAGGTCGACGGCCCGGTCGGCCCGCTCTACGTCGCTTTCACCGACCGGGGCATCAGCTACCTCTGCCCCACGTCGTGGATGGACGATGACCGCGACCGCTTCGGTGACTACTTCCGCACCCGCTTCGGTCGCCCGCTGCGGCCGGCCACCAAGGCGCCGGCGGGGCTGGCCGGCGCCCTTTGCTCCGGGCGGGGGACCGGGCTCACCTACGACCTGCGGGGCGTGGGCGACTTCGACCGGGCCGTGCTGGCCAAGACCCTGGAGATCCCGCCCGGCGAGGTCCGCCCCTACGCGTGGATCGCCAAGGAGATCGGCCATCCCGCCGCGGTTCGGGCCGCCGGCTCCGCCCTGGGTCGCAACCCGGTGCCCGTCCTCATCCCCTGCCACCGGGTCGTGAAAAGCGACGGGGCGACTGGGAACTACGGGTTCGGCCCCCAGCTCAAGATCGACCTGCTCCACGCCGAGCAGGTCAACCTGGACGAGACGCGGTCCCTCGGCCGGCGGGGCGTGCACTACGTGGCCAGCGACACCACGGGTGTCTTCTGCTACCCGAGCTGCACCCACGCCCGGCGGATCACGCCGGCCCACCGCGTCGAGCTGACCAAGGCCGCCGCCGCCGCTGCCGTCGCCGCCGGCGGGTTCCGGGCCTGCCTTCACTGCCGGCCCGGTTCGAAGTGACGGACGGCCGGGAGGAGCTCCGCCGGCGGACGGCCCTGGTCGACGACGAGCCAGCCGACCAGCTCGGGATGCGGGCCGAAGAGCACGAGTACCCGCCCATCGGCGGGCGGGGCCTCGCGGAGGCCGAGCTGAACCCGCCAGCCCCGTGCTGCGCCGCCGCGAAGCGCAGCCGACGCGGCCACGATGGCCGTCGCCCCGTGGGCTCGCAGCCGCGCCGCTTCGTCCTGGCACGCGGGGTGGGAGTCGAGCCCACCTCGGAGCAGGCGCTCGGGCACGTCCGGTTCTGCGGCGTCTGGTTCCCCGATGTCGACGGCCCACAGCGCACGACTGATTCCGTCGAGATCGGCCGCGTCACTGATCTCCTCGTGGCGGAGGAACTCGGCCCAGGCGCCACCTGGTGTATCGGCGAAGTACTGGGCGGGCCCCTCGCCGGCTCGGTGCCAACGAGCGCTCGGCTGGGTGGCGTCCTCCCGCAGGAACGGGTACCGGTTGTCGTTGTGGCGGTACACGATCACGTGGCCGGCGACCCCAGCAACGCGCTAGCCAGGGCACGCACCTCTTTGACCCGCTCATCGTCCGGCGACCAGTTTCCGCGGAGCACGCCGTCGGGAGCGGTGCCACCGAGCGCGGCCCGAGTGCGTTGGAACCAACGCCGGATCCCGAAGTCGTTGTAGCTGCCGGCCAGATCAGCGGTGATCAGTGCCACTGTGTGGAGGCGAGCGGCGACCGGGTCGGGCGTCGCTCGTTCACCGTTGCGGTACCGATGGAGCGATGACACCGAAGTGCCCACGAGGACAGCCAACTGGTCGTCGCCCAGTACCTCGCTGAGAGGAACCCACTCGTGTTCGGGCATCGGCGACCCTTCGATGGCGGCCAGTACATCGTTCAATACCGTGCCGAGACCGCCCACGGTCACGCTCGGCCTGAAGGCGAAGCTACGTCGCCCGACTCCCGCCCGTGCGAACGCGTCGAGCGCGGCGTCGATCTGGTTCCGGTCGACACTGCTCGCAGTAGAACGAGGCAGCATCCCGAGGGTCTCGGCTAGGGCGACAAGCCGGGCCGCCAGGTACGCGACTTCGCTCTCGGAACCGACGACAGGAGAAGTTGGATGCAGGGCAACCAACGAGTCAACCGGCGGAACGTTCACGGAAATCTAGCGTACTCCGTTTTGGTGCCAGATGCGCTCCGCTCGTCATTGCTGGCCGCGGGCGATGTGGACGGCCTGCCAGCAGTACCAGGCGGCAACCGACCGCACTGGCCGGAGGGGGTCGCCCAGCACCTGGAGCCCGGCCGGCGTCGGTGGGACGGGGAGGCCGTGGATGAGCCGCCATCCTTCCCGCACGGCCAGGTCGCCGGTGGGCCAGATATCGAGCCGGCGCAGCTCGAAGAGCAGGAACATCTGCGCCGTCCACGGGCCGATACCCCTGACGGCGACGAGGCGGGCGAGGATCTCGTCGTCGCCGAGGCGGCCCAGCGCATCGAGGTCCAGGCCGCCGGCGACATGGGCGGCGAGGTCGCGTATCGATGCCGTCTTGGCCGCCGACAGGCCTGCGCCCCGCATGGCCGGTTCGGGGAGGGCGAGCACGGCCGCCGGCGTCAGCGGGCCGGGCACGAGGGCACGGAACCGGCCGTGGATGGCCGCCGCCGCCTTGCCCGCCAGTTGCTGGTAGGTGATCGACCGGACGAGCGCTCCGAAGTGGCCGTCGGGGTTCGTCTGCCGGCGGGGCGGCGGGCCAGCCCGCTCGATGGTCGGGACGTACGCCGGGTCGAGGTGGCCCACCTCGCCGATCGCTGCGCTCCACGTCAGACCGTCCACGGGAGCCATCCTCGCTCAGTCAGGGCGGCGACGAAGCGCCGGTAGCTCAGCTCCAGCCGGTCGCGCTCCCCGGCGACGGGCCTGAACGGCGGGCCGCCGGCGTGGACCATGGCGTCGGTGGCGGCGCGGAGGGTCTCGTGCAGCGTCCCGGCCGCAGCGAGGATGCAGGCGCCGAACGCGGTGTCGATGGATGCCTTGCCGGCGGGGGCCGTGCCGGCGGGGGCCGGCCGCACGATGGGGACGCCGAGCACGGTGGCCCGGATGGCCGACCAGACATCGCTCCGGCTGCCGGCGCCGGCCGCCCGCAGCGGCGCCTGCAGCGGTGCGCCCAGGTCGCCCAGCCGCTCGAAAGCCAGGCGCTCCACGAAGGCCACCCCTTCCAGCACGGCCCGGTAGGCGTCGACTTCGTCGACCGGCGTCGCCGTCCAGAACCCCTCGGCGTCGCCGGCCACGAACGGAAAGCGCTCGCCGGGCCCGACGAGGGGGTAGCAGACGGTGGTCGCCGGCCCCCGCTCGCCGGCCCGGCGGTCGAGGTCGGCCAACCTAGCGGGGTCGAATCGGGCGGCGAGGGCGGCGCCGCCGGTGTTCGACGCCCCGCCTGGCAGCCACCAGCCGTCGGGGTGGCGGTGGCTGTAGACACCCGACGCCGGGTCGTCGATCCGCCGATTGCCGGCCCCCTTGACCACGAGCGTGGTGCCCAGCACGCTGACGAACCGCCCGGGTCGGTCGGCGCCGGCCGCCAGCTGGGCCGCGCAGCCGTCGGTCATGCCCAGCCGGACGGCGCAGCCAGCCGGCAGGCCGGTCTCGGCCGCGGCAGCGCCGGCGACGACGCCGGCCGGCGAGGCCGGCGCCAGCACCTCGGGGCGCAGGCCGGCGGCGGTGGCCGGCTCGGTCCACCGGCGCGTGGCGGGGTCGTAGCCCGTCTTGAGGGCGTGGCTCCAGTCGGTGGGCGGGCCGGCGCCCGTCAGCCGGGCGACAACCAGGTCGGACGCGTGCCAGGCGTAGATCGCCGCCCGCCCCGAGCGTCTGGCCCCGCCGGCAGAGCCAGCACCGTCCAGGAGGAGGTCCCAGCGCCGGCCCGCCGGCACCCGGAGGTCGTCGTAGAGGATCGCCGGCCCGAGGGGTCCGCCGTCGGCGCCGGCCAGCACGACGGTGCCCGACGTTGCCGACACGGCGACGGCCACGACGTGGCCCTCCGCGCCCGCGACCGCCTCCCGCAGTGCTCGGGCCACCGCCGGCCACCACGACGAGGCGTCCTGCTGTGACGTGCCCGGTTGTGGCCGGTCCGGCGGGGCCAGGGGCGCCGCGGCGCGGGCCAGCACGCGTCCGCGGGCGTCGGCCACGGCCACCCGGGCGTTGGCCGTGGCCAGGTCGATGCCGGCGACCAGCGGGGGGGAAGCGGGGAACGGGACCATGGCCGGCGGTCAGCCTACGATTGCTGCCCATGTCGACCGAGCCGGGACCGCCCTCCGCCGAACGAGGCACCGCCGCCGAGCAGGAGCCGGAGTCGATCGCCGGCCTCCGCCACCTCGTCAACCAGATCGGCGACCCCTCCCTGGCCGCGACCGGGCGCATCGCGGCCACGAACGCGGCCCGCAGCTACCTGGAGGCCGTCACCCGGAACCTGGTGGAACTGGCCCGCAAGGAGGGCGCCACCTGGCTGGAGATCGCCGACCTGTTCGTCACCAGCGAGCGCAACGTCAAGGCTCGCTTCGGCGACCTGCACGACTACGGAGACACCGACGACTGATCGCGAGGAGAAGCAGGAGCGGCTGGTCGAGCGGCTGCGCGACCTGCGCCGGCGCCTCGATGCCCCCCAGGACGACGTCGACATCTTCGAGCTCGACCTCTACAGCTACGACGAGTCGCTGATCACCGCGGCCGACCTGCTCGACGTGGACGTGCCCAAGGGGGCGCGCCACGAAATGAGCGCCGAGCCGCGGGCGGTGCTCGAGGACCGGCTGGCCGCGGCCGGCATCGACGTGCGGGGCACCGACTGACACGGCGTCGGGTTCACGTCTTCCGCTCGACCTGCTGGAGCTGGAACGGCACGATCTCACTGGTGGTGAGCAGGGCCTTTCCGTCGAGCCGGTAGGCGATCGACTCGCCCTGGAGCCGGGCGCCGAGCGCCACCGGCACCGGCCGCTCGGCCCAGATGTCGTCGAACATCGCTCCGGCGGGCAGCGCCAGCTCGTAGCCCTGGGCGTAGGTGGCGATGGCGACGCGGCGCCCGTCGGGGGAGATGTCGGCGCCGGTGACCAGCTCCAGGCCCCGCGAGCCGGTGCCGAGGCGGAGAGATCCGACACGGGCGAGGGTGGTGAGCCTCGACGGGTCGAACGGCGCCGACGCCGGCGCCTTGTAGACGCCGGCCGACTGGGCGTCCTTGGTGATGATGTAGATGTCCCCGGTGGTGGGGTGGACAGCCAACGCCTCGGCGTTATGGGCACCGTCGGGGTAGCGCAGGCGCAGTATCTCGGCGGGTGGGGTCGTGCCCGGCGCCGCCTTGGTCGACGGCGCCCCGGCCGTCGCCCCGGCCGCCGGCTGCGGCTCGGGGATGCGGTACACGACGATCTCCGTGCGCTGGTCGAGGTTGTCGCCGATGTCGCCCAGGTAAAGCGACGGCCCGCCGCCGGCCGGGCCGGGGCCAGCGGCCATGTCCTCCCAGTCGAAGGCCTCGGCGCCGGTGACCCGCCACGCCCCGCAGCTGGCGGCCTGGAGGTCGAGGCAGTAGACGAACGGCTCGTCGCCGGAGTCGTTGTGGGTGAAGAGCACGCCGGGGAAGCGCCGCGACGCGGCCAGCCCGCTGCTCTCGTCGATGACGGGGTCGGTCACCGTCCCCAGCACGGTGGACGGCCCGTAGGTCGAGCCGGCAGTTCCTGTCGCCACCGTACCGCCCGGCCCCGAGCCGACAGGCGCCTCGCCCACCGGGTCGTCGCCCGCCCCGGTGCCCGACCCGCCGCAGCCGGCGGTAGCGAGGAGGAATGCGCCCGCCAGCCTCGCCAGCCTCGCCCATCGGCGGGCCACTACTTCTTCTTGACGAAGCCGTGTTTCGTCAGCCACTCCTTGGCCAGGGCTTCGGGGTCGGTCTTGTCGACATCGGCGCGCTTGTTGAGAGCGATGAGGTCCTCGGTGGTCAGCGCCGCCGACACCTTGTTCAGCGTCGTGCGGATGCCGTCGTCGAGGACGTCCTTGCGGATGGCCGGGATGATGTTGTCGACGGTCTGGAGCTTCTTGTCGTCGTCCAGGACGACGAGGTTCCGGGCCGCGACCGCGCCGTCGCTGGAGAAAACCAGGCCGACATCGATGTCGCCGGCGGTCAGAGCCTCCATGGTCTTGGCGCCACTTGAGTCGAGCGACCGGAAGGCCTTGAATTTCAGGCCATAGGTCTTCTCCAGGCCCGGCTGGCAGAAGGGCCGGGTCGGGCACTCGGGGCCGGCGCCGAGGGTGAGCTGGCCGGCGATCGGCGTGAGGTCGGAGAGCTTCTTCAGCTTGTACCGATCCGCGGTGGCCTTTGTCACCGCGAAAGCGTTCTGGTCGGCCGCCGGCGACGGGTTCAGCGCGACGAGGCCGATGGCCTCGAGCCGGGGCTTCAGCTTCGCCACCGTGTCATCGAGGTTCCCGCTGGCTTCGCCGGCGTTCTTGTTCACGTACTCCAACAGGGTGCCGACGTACTCGGGCACGAGGTCGATCCCGTTCTGGGCGCCGCCCTTCTCCAGCGCCGGCAGGTAGATCTCCCGCTGCCCCAGGCCCTTGCGTACGGTGACTTGATAGCCCTCGTTCTGCAGCGCGCCGGCATACATGTTGGCGATGATCACGCTCTCGGAGAACGGGGCCGAGCCGAGAACGACCGTCTTCGACCGCGACGACGGGCTGCTGTCGGACCCGCAGGCCACCAGCACCATCGCGCCCAGCACCGCCACGCCGACAGCCTTCGCCGCCATGGCGCGCGACCGGACCGAGTTCACGAGCATGCTGTTCCTCCTCAAGTGGCCGCGGTCGCGGCAGCCGCGAACTCGTCGACGACGCGTAGCTGCTGAACTCGCAGGCCCTCGGACACGATGGCCCGCTGCATACCGGCGAGGCCAAGCTCGGTGACGAGGGCCATCAACCCGACGAGCAGGGCGCCGGCGACGATCTGGGCGTAGTCCTGTTGGCCGAAGCCATCGACGATGAAGCGTCCGAGCCCACCCCACGCGGTCACTGCGGCCAGGGTAGCCGTGGCCACCACCCCGACCGCGGCAGTCCGGACGCCGGCCATGAGCAGCGGCAGGGCGATGGGCAGTTCGACGCGTCGGAGCACCTCGGCGCCGGTCATGCCCATGCCCCGCGCCGCCTCCACCACGTCGGGGTCGACGCCGTGCATACCGACGCAGGCGTTGGTGACGAGGGCGGCACGGCTAAGGCCACGAGCGCCACGAACGCCGGCCGCGCCCCGAACCCCGGCCACCCGCTGAGCCCGATCGCCTGCTGGGTGAGGGCGAGGATGGCCAGGGACGGGATGGCCCGGCCGATGTTGGTCAGGTTGATGGCGACCGCCCCGCCCTTGCCCCGGTGGCCGAGCCATACGCCCAGCGGCAGGCCGATCAGCATGGCCGCCACCACTGCAGCCGCCGACATCAGCGCATGCTCACCGACGCGGTGGGGGACACCGAAGTCCCCCCGCCAGTGCTCGGCGGTGGTGAACCACTCGATCACGTCGGTGGGGAGGCTCACCGTCGTGACCACGGTGCCAGCAGCCGGCCGGCGCCGGCGAGGGTCAGGTCGGCGCCGACGGCCAGGGCGATCGAGCAGACCGAGCCGACGACCAGCGGCGTCCGGAAGTCCCGGTTGATGCCCTCGATGATGCCGGCGATGATCACGGGCAGGGCCAGCGGCAGCTCGACCCGCAGCAGTTGGCCCAGGGGCCGGTAGCCCATGCCTTCCGCGGCTTCGCGCACGTCGTCGGGCACACCGTCGAGGCCGGCGACGATGTTGCGCACCAAGATCAGCAGCGTGTAACCGACCAGGCCGATCTCCGCCGTGGTCCGGGACAACCCGGTGAACGGGACAAGCAGGGCGAACAACGCCAGCGACGGGATGGTGAACAGGATCCCGGTGAAACCCAAGGATCGGCCCCTCCGTGCGCCGCCAACGCCGGGCCACCAGGCCGAGCGGGAACGACAGCAGGAGGCCGAGGGCGACGGCGATGAGCGTCAGCTCTATGTGCTGGCGGGTGGCGGCGAGGATCTCGTCGCCATGGTCGCCCACCCAGCTCCATCGCACCCACGGATCAGGCACTGGGAGGCAGACTACTGACTTGTCCGCGATGACCTCGACGCCGATGATTTGCCTCGAGTCGCTGACCAAGCACTGGGACAACGGCCATGTCGCGGTCGACGCGCTCGACCTTGAGGTGGGCGAGGGCGAGATCACCATGCTGGTCGGCCCGTCGGGTTGCGGGAAAACGACCACGCTCAAGATGCTCAACCGCCTGATCGAGCCGTCGAGCGGGCGGATCTTCCTCGGCGGCGACGATGTCACTGGCGCTGACCCCGTCGAGCTGCGCCGGCGCATCGGCTACGTGATCCAGCAGGTCGGCCTGTTCCCGCACCTGAACGTGGCCGACAACGTGGCCACCGTCCCCCGGCTGCTGGGCTGGGACAGGGAGCGGATCCGCCGGCGCGTCGACGAGTTGCTCGAGCTGGTCGGCCTGGATCCGGCGCAGTACCGCCGGCGCTACCCCCACCAGCTCTCGGGCGGGCAGCGCCAGCGGGTCGGGGTGGCCCGCGCCCTCGGCGCCGACCCTCCGGTCCTGCTGATGGACGAGCCGTTCGGTGCCATCGACCCCATCACTCGCGACCGGCTCCAGGGCGATTTCCTGCGCCTGCAGGCCGAGGTGGGCAAGACGGTGGTGTTCGTGACCCACGATATCGACGAGGCGGTGCGGTTGGGCGACCGCATCGCCGTGCTCAGCGAGGGCGGGGTGCTGGAGCAGTACGCACCGCCGGCGGACGTGCTGGGGCGGCCGGCGTCGGCGTTCGTGGCCCGACTTCGTGGGCGCTGACCGGGGGCTGAAGCGCCTCAGCGTGGTCCTCGTCGACGTGGGTCAGTTGGAGACTCCGGTGACGCTGGAGGCGGGTGCGACCCTTGCCGAGGCCCGAGCCGCACTCGCCAGCGCCGCCGCCGCGGTGATTGACGCCGATGGTCGGCTGGTGGGGGAGCTCCTCGCCGCCGACGCCGGCGGCGAGGGGACCGGTGGCCGACCGGGGCCGGCCGGTGACCGCCCGTGTGGCGCTCGGAGCCAGCCTCAAGGACGCGTCGGGCGCCCTGCTGCTGTCGGACTCGGGGTGGGTGGCGGTGGTCGAAGGCGAGCGTCTGCTCGGGGTGCTGACGCCGGAGTCGGTGCACGCCGCCGCCCGGCGGGCCGCGGGCACATGAGCCCCGGCCCCAGTGGCCCCTGCCGAGCGGGCAATACAGCTACCCTCGCCAGCCATGGCTGACCTTCAGGCCCAGATCGCCGAGCTCTGGGACCGCCGCACCGAGCTCACCCCCGACGACCACGACGCCCTGGCCGTCGTCCGTGAGGCCGTCGCCCTCCTCGACTGCGGGGAGGCGCGGGTGGCGGAGGTCGACGCCGGCACCGGTGAGGTCGTCGTCCACATCTGGCTGAAGCAGGCCATCCTGCTGCTCTTCAGGCTGTCGGCCTTGGAGACGATGGAGATTGGCCCGTTCGAGTTCGCCGACCGCATCCCGTTGAAGCGGGGTTGGGTTGAGGCCGGCGTACGGGTCGTGCCCGGGGCGTCGGCCCGCTGGGGCTCGTTCATCGACCGGGGCGCGGTGCTGATGCCCAGCTACGTCAACATCGGCGCCCGGGTCGGCGCCGGCACCATGGTCGACACGTGGGCGACAGTCGGATCCTGCGCCCAGGTGGGGGAGCGGGTGCACCTGTCGGGTGGCGTGGGCATCGGCGGCGTGCTGGAGCCCCCGCAGGCCTCACCGGTGATCATCGGCGACGACTGCCTGGTCGGGAGCCGGTGCATGGTCACCGAGGGCGCCCGGGTCGGCCAGGGTTCGGTGCTGGGCGCCGGCCTGATCCTGTCGAGTTCGATCCCGGTGATCGACGCCGAGACCGGCGCCGAGCTGGGCCGGGGCGTGATCCCGCCGTGGAGCGTGGCCGTGACGGCCACCCGCTCCCGGACCTATAGCGGCGGCGAGTTCGGGCTGCCCTGCGCCTTGGTCATCCGCCGGCTGGTCGAGGGCGAGCGCCACGACAAGGGCCAGCTGGAGACGCTGTTGCGCCAGCATGGCGTCGGCGCGTAGGGCCCGAGCGGCCCGACAGAGCGGATTGTAGAAATGGTCGATCTCCTCAAGCTGACGGCCGAACTGGTCGATATACCCTCCGTGAGCCATGACGAGGGGGCGATCACCGCTCACCTGCACGCGATGCTGGAGCCGGTTCCGTGGTTGTCGGTGACGAGGGTGGGCGAGAATCTGGTGGCTCGCACCGAGTTCGGCCGGTCGTCGCGCCTGCTGCTGGCCGGCCACACCGACACCGTGCCCGCCAACGGCAACGAGCGGGCGCGCATCGACGGTGACGTGCTCTGGGGCGTGGGGTCCTGCGACATGAAGAGCGGCGTGGCCGTGCTGGCCGAACTTGCTCGCACCGTTGCCGAGCCCGCGGTTGACACCACCTATGTCTTCTACGAGTGTGAGGAGGTCGACGCCCGGTTCAACGGGATCGAGCGCCTCCTCCGTGAGCGCCCGGACCTGCTGGAGGCCGACGCCGCCCTGCTGGCCGAGCCGTCATCGGCCCGCGTGGAGGCCGGTTGCCAGGGGACGATGCGGATCGAGGTCGCGATGGTCGGCGAGCGCGCCCACACGGCCCGGGCCTGGCTGGGCCGCAATGCCATCCACCGGCTCGCTCCCGTGCTCGCCGCCCTCAGCGCCTACGAGGGCCGGCGGGTCACGATTGACGGTTGCCACTTCCGGGAGGGCCTCCAGGTGGTGGGGGTGGCCGGCGGGGTGGCGAACAACGTCGTCCCCGACCGGGCGACGGTGACGCTCAACCACCGGTTCGCGCCCGACCGGTCGCCAGCCGAGGCCGAGGCGCACGTCCGCTCGGTAATCGGCGAGGTCGACTCCTTCGAGGTGACGGACCTGGCTGTGGCCGCCCCGCCGTCGTTGGGCCACCCGCTGCTGCGGTCGGTGCTCGCGGCCAGCGGGGGTGTGGCCGAGGGCAAGCTGGGCTGGACCGACGTGGCCCGCTTTGCCGCCCGCGGGGTGCCGGCGACGAACTTCGGGCCGGGTGACCCGAGCGTGGCCCACAGTGCCGGCGAGCAGGTGACCCGTTCGGACCTCGAGACGGTCTACGGCGTCCTGCGAACGGTCCTCGAGAAGGGATGACAGGGATGCGACGACTGGTGGCCGTCGCCGTGGCGGTCGTGGCCGTGTCGTGGACGACGGCGGGACCGGCCTCGGCGACCAACGACACGTATTTTTCCCGGCAGTGGGCGCTGGCCCAGATCAACGCCCCCCAGGCGTGGACGCGCTCCACCGGCGGTGGCATCACGATCGGTATCGTCGACACGGGTGTCGACATCGGCCACCCTGACCTGGCCGGCAAGATCGCGGTGACCGCCGACTGCGTCGGTCGCCCGTGTGTGGCCGGCGGCGGGCAGGACACCCAGGGTCACGGCACCATTGTCAGTGGTATTGCTGCCGCCGCCACGGGCAACGGCAAGGGCGTCGCCGGGGTGGCACCCGACGCCCGTCTGGCCGTCGCCAAGGTGCTCAACGCCAGCGGCGAGGGCCGCGTCGAGGACATCAACAACGGCATCCGCTGGGTGGTCGACAACGGGGCCCGGGTGGTCAACCTCAGCCTGGGCGACCCCAACTTCCTGGCCGCCGGCATCCTGGGGACGCCCCTGAAGGCCGGCATCGACTACGCCTGGAGCAAAGGCGCGGTGCCGGTGCTGGCCTCGGGCAACTACGCCTCTGGGCTGGGTTCCGGTACCGAGAACTACGGCAATCTCAACGCCCTGGTCGTGGGGGCCACCGACCGGTCCGGGGCGGTGGCCTCCTATTCGAGCGGGATCGGCAATGCCAAGTGGGGCCTGGTCGCCCCCGGGGGCGCGGGCTCGGGCGGCGCCGACAGCAACGTGATCTCGACCTACCCCGTGGCCTCGGGCGGGAGCGGCTACGCGTCCGCCGCCGGTACCTCGATGGCCGCCCCCCACGTGTCGGGCGCTGTTGCGCTGCTGCTGGCCCAGGGGCTGGCGCCGGCCGACGCCGTGGCCCGCCTGCTCGTCAGTCTCGACAAGAGCGTGTCTTGCGGCACCGGGTGCCAGGGCCGGCTCAACCTGGCCGCCGCGGTTGGCGCCGATCCCTCCGCCCCCACGACCGCCGCTCCCGCCCCGACCACAACCCCCACTGTGCCCCGCACCACTGTTCCCCAGACGACCGTCCCCCGCCCGACGACGACCCGTCCGCCGGCGGCGGTGATCACGACCACGACTTCGACCGTCCCGCCCCGCTCGGCCCTGGTGGCGGAGCCGCCCCAGTTGGCGATGCCGGTGCCTGTCCCTGTGCCGATCGGCGCCGGCACGCCGGGGGACCGCAACCCCGCGGTCATCGCCGGCGCCGGCGCCTTGGTGGTGTTGATGGGCGGCGCCGTCGGCGCCACCGGCCGGCGCCGGCTCAGGTACCTGTAGCGCTCAGAGGCGGCGGACGAGGGTGACGACCTTGCCGTAGATGGTGACATCGGCGGGGTCGAACTCCATCGGCGCCAGGCGGGCGTTGGCCGGGACCAGCACCACCTTGTTGCCCTTGCGGGTGAACGTCTTGACCGTGCCCTCCTCGCCCGGGATGCCGGCCACCACCACATCGCCCTTGCGCACGTCGGTCTCCTGGCGCACAACGACGTAGTCGCCATCGAGGATGCCGGCGTCGATCATGGAGTCCCCCCGCACCCTCAGCATGAAGACCGGGCCGTCGCCGGTGAAGTCGGCGGGGAGGGGCAGCAGTTCCTCGACGTTCTCCTGGGCCAGCACGTCGGTGCCCGCAGCCACATCGCCCACCAGCGGGACGTGGCGGGCCGGCCGGCGCTCGCCCGAGGCCCCGGAGCCGGGGTCGTAGCGAACCTCAATGGCCCGCGGCTTGGTGGGGTCGCGCCGGAGGTACCCGAGGCGCTGGAGGCTGGCCAGGTGGGCGTGGACGGTGGACGTGGACGTCAGGCCGACCGCCTCGCCGATCTCACGGACCGAGGGCGGGTAGCCCCGCTCACGGGTCTCCAGTTCGATGAAGTTGAGGATCCCGCGCTGGCGTTCGGTCAGGTTGTCGGTCACGGGGGACACGATAGGACGGCCGGCGGCGGGATGCAAACATATGTTCGTGAAATCTCTTGACGCCGAACGAGCGTTCGTGGTGGAGTAGCCGGGTACACGAACATTCGTTCCCGAGGAAGGCGTGCGTCGATGGCTGCGGTCGCTCATGTTTCGCCGGCAGCCGCTGTCCGGTCTGACGGCCGTCGCTTGGCGCTCGTCCGCACCGGGCCCGTCCTTGGCCCGCCGGCTCGGCTCGGCGCACCGGCAACCGTGTACCGCCGGCGGCGGGCGGTGGCCGTGCTCTCCATGGTGACCGTGGTGTCGGCCCTGGTGCTGGCGTTCAGTGCCCTCACGGCCTCGTTCGGCGGGGGGTCGGTCGCCGCCGCCGAGCAGCGGCAGGCGACGCCCGGCGTTGAAGCAACCGGCGCGGTCTACGTCGTTCAGCCGGGGGACACCTTCTGGGCCATCGCCCGCCGGCTCCAGCCCGGGGAGGATCCTCGGCCGCTCGTCGCCCGGCTGGTGGCGGCTCACCGAAGCGCGGCGCTGGTGGCCGGTGAGCGCCTGGCCCTGCCCGCAGCCGGCTGAGCGGTTCAGCGCGCGTTCGGTCGCCGTCGTGGCATCCGGGAAGTGCGGCCCGCAGGACGGGGGGTACCGTCGGGCTATGCGCTGCCCGACCTGTACGAGCCTCGACGACAAGGTCGTGGACTCGCGCCTGGCTGACGACGGCGTCGCCATCCGCCGGCGCCGGGAGTGCCTGGGGTGCGGGCGCCGGTTCACCACCTTCGAGCGGATCGAGGAGGTCGTGCTCGTCATAGTCAAGCGCTCTGGCGTCAGGGAGCCGTTCCGGCGGGGCAAGATCGTCGCCGGCGTGCGGTCGGCGGCCAAGAACCGCCCAGTCAGTGCCGAACAGCTCGAGGGCCTCGCCGCCGATGTGGAGGAGGCGCTGCGGCTCGAGGGATCCGAGGCCAGCAGCGCCCGGGTGGGTGCGATCGTGCTGGAGCGGCTGCGGGCCCTCGACGAGGTGGCCTACGTTCGCTTCGCCAGCGTCTACAAGGGTTTCGACGATCCCGGCGACTTCGAGCGTGAGGTGCTGGCTCTGACGCAGGCCGCGCCCCTGCCGCCACCCCAGCCGCCGGCCGACTGAGTCCACAGGGTTGCGCCCCTAGCTGTCCACAGGCGCAGCGGCCTACGGTTTGCCGGGCGCGACAAACAGGTGTTGACACGGTAGAATGACGGTGATGTAATTCCTTTCCCTGGGGGCAGAGTCTGGCGGCCACCACAACATCTTGTGTTCCGAGGTGTGTCGTC
>JANMRJ010000578.1:0-2894 GCA_031370985.1 Acidimicrobiales bacterium | reverse complement strand
CACGACTGCCTGCCCCTCGACCAGACCGCCGCCGACGTGGTGTCGACCTTCGGCGAGCTGGGCGGCCTCCCGGTGCGGGCCGCCCGCCAGCGGGCGTCGGAGGTGCTCGACCTGGTCGGACTCGACGAAGCCCGGTTCCGGCCAGTGGGCGGCTTCTCGACGGGCATGCGTCAGCGCACGAAGCTGGCCCAGGCCATCGTCGCCGACCCTGCACTCGTCCTTCTCGACGAGCCCACCGACGGCCTCGACCCCTCGGGCCGGTATGAGATGCTGGCCCTCGTCGACCGGTTGGGCACCTTCGTGATCGCCGTCGTCCTCGCCACCCACTTGCTCGACGACGTCGCCCGCGTCTGTGATCACGTCGTCATGCTCGACGCCGGCCGGTTGGTGACCGACGCCCCCACCGACACACTGCTCCACCAGACGGGGACGGTCACCGTCGACGTGGGTCCTGTAGCGACGACTGCGCTCCTGGGTGCCCTGGTAGCCCGGGGTCTGACGGTGACAGCCGACGACGCCGGCACGCTGGAGGTCACCGTCGCCGGTGAAGCCGACCTCGACACCATCCGTGACGCGGTGGCCGACATGGGCCTGCCTCTCCACCGGCTCACCAACCGGCTGACCTCGCTCGACGAGGTCTTCGTCCACCGGGCGCCGCTGGCGTGAGCAACCCGGTTTCGACAGGGGCGGTCTACGACCGGGGCTACCGACCGTACGAGGGCCGGCGTGGCGGCCGGCGGGCGGCGACCGCCGCCCTCTACCGGACATCATTGCGGCGCGCCATCGGCCTCCGCCGGCCGTGGCGGCAGAAGGTCGCGCCCGCAGTCCTCCTGGCCATCGCCGTAGTCCCGGCCGTCATCAACGTCGGGATCGGCTACCTCACCCGCAACACGCCGGCCGAGGGCTTCGAGTTCATCACCTATCGGGAGTACCTCGGCGTGTCGAGCGCGCTCCTGCTGTTCGTTGCCCTCGTCGCCCCCGACATCGTGTGCCCCGACCGGCGCCAGCGGGTCCTACCGCTGATCTTCGCCCGCCCCCTGACCGGGCGGGACTACGCCCTGGCCAAGGTGGGCGCCATCTTCACCTGCGTGTTCGCCTTTTCGTTCCTCCCGCAGGTGGTGCTCTACGTCGGCCAGATGCTGGTCAGCGACGGGGCGCTCGACTACCTCACCGGCCATACCGATGTCCTCTGGCAGGTGCCGGTGGCAGCCGCGGCGCTGGCCCTGTTCTACGCGGTCCTCGGGGTGGCGGTGTCGTCGCTGAGCGGCCGGCGGATGGTCGCGGCCGCCACCATGCTCGGCATCACCCTCGTGTCGTCGACCGTGTCGGGCATCCTCGTCCAGGCCGGGCGAGGGACGGGCGACCCGGTCAGTGGTGGGCATGCCGCCGCGCTCATCAACATCCTGGCCCTGCCGCTGCGGGTGCGGGACCTGGTCTTCCTCGGCCACATCGGCGAGGACTCGCCGCTGGCGGGCGTCGCCGGCGGGGGGGCGGCGTCGCTGGCGCTCTACGTCGCCGTTGTCGGCGTGTGTCTCGCCGTGATCCTCGTCCGCTACCGGGCGGTCGAGGCGTGACCGGCGCCGCCAGCGGCGTGCGGAACGCAACGGGAGGCCGGTCCAACGGGCACTCACTGGGACGCTCTCCGGAAGGGAGTGTGGACCAGTGACGGACCCGGCGTTTGTCGAAGGCGCCACCGTCGTCGTTGAAGGCGTCTCGGTGTGGTTCGGGCAGAAGGTCGCGCTCTCGGAGCTGGCCTGCTCCTTCGGGCCGGGGGTCACCGGCCTGCTCGGGCCAAACGGCGCCGGCAAGAGCACACTGATGCGGGCGGTCACCGGCCTCATCGGGGTGAACTCGGGGACGGTCCGAGTCGAGGGACGCGACCCCCGCCGCGACCGTGAGGTCCACCGCCGCATCGCCCTCGTGCCCGAGGACGAAGCCGTGCCGGCGCAGCTGACGGCCCGTGAACTCGTCCGCTACGTCGCCGACCTCCACGGCGTGCGCGACCCCGGCGCGCCCGAGCGGGCCCTGGAACTGGTCGACATGATGCCAGCCGCCGACCGCCGGCTCCGGGGCTTCAGCAAGGGCATGCGCCAGCGGGCCAAGGTGGCCGCCGCCCTCGTCACCGACCCGCCCGTGCTGGTGCTCGACGAGCCGCTCAACGGCGCCGACCCGGTCCAGCGGGTCCGGCTGACCGACCTGTTCCGCCGGCTGGGGGCCGAGGGCCGAACGGTCATCGTCAGCTCGCACGTGCTGTCGGAGGTCGAGCGCCTGGCCGACCGGGTGCTGGTCCTCATCCACGGCCGCCTGGCGGCCGCCGGCAACCACCGGGCCATCCGCGACGCCATGGACAACCGGCCCCGCCACGTCCTCATCCGGGCCGACGAGCCCCGGCGCCTGGGCGCGGCGTTGCTGCGGCTGGATACCGTCGCCGGCGTCAGCCTGACCGACGCCGGCCTCGTCGTCACCACGGAGCGAGCGGGCGACCTTGCCGTCGCCGTGGCCCCCGTCGCCCGAGACCTGGGCGTGCGCCTGCGGGAGGTGCGGCCCCTCGACGACTCGCTGGAGAGCCTGTTCCGGGAGCTGGTGCGATGAGCGAGCCGCGGGCGGCGGCCCCGCCCCTCCTCGCCGTCGTCCGCTACACCGTGCGGGCCTGCGTGCCGGCGCAACGGCTCCTGCTGCTCCTGCCCGTGGCCGGCGCCCTGCTCTTCGGGCTCCTGTCTCGTCTCCCCGACGACATCGCCGCCGTCGGCTTCGCCCGGGTAGGCGGGACCGCCATCCACACCCTCGTCCTGCCCATCACCTGCCTGATCGTCGGCGACGCCCTCCTGGGGGCCGAGGTCCGGTCGGGGGTGTTCGCCTTCACGTGGCTCAGCCCGGTGAGCTACGCGACCATC
>JANMRJ010000577.1:0-4106 GCA_031370985.1 Acidimicrobiales bacterium | reverse complement strand
CCACGAGGTAGTCATCGTCGGGATCGCGTGAGATGGCCAGATGGCCTCGATTAGGGCGGGATCTGGATGCGTCTCGGCGGCACCCTCAATGTCGGCAAGAAGCTCAAGAGCGGCGTCGGCGCTGACGAGTCTCCGAAACTTGGGACGCGTCAAGACAGCACTTGCCTCTTGAAGGAGCATCGGGCACACGACCATCCGGAACTGGCCGGCCAATCCCAATCGGAGCAGTCGACCCGTTACGGCACCGGGGCTGATCGCTGCCGACACGACGACGTTGGGGTCGACGACCACCCGGAGCACCTATGCAGGCGCCTGGCGGGCTCGCTCGGCTCGGGCAGCCCGCAACTCGGCGACGGCCAGTTGCATCGCCTCGTCGTCATCGAGGGCCACTCCTGCCGCCGCCTGAGCGTCGGCGATCTTGTCGAGCATGCCGATGCCTCGAAGCCCGAAGTAGCCGCGCAGCGCTTCTTCGACAACCTCGTCCTCCGGCCGACCGTCCCCGCGGGCGGTTCGACCGAGTGCGTCGAGGATGCCCTCGTCGATCTCCACGGTGGTCGGGCGCCGAGCCATGTCCGTAAGCCTACAAGCGATGCTCGCAGGGTGGGGTTCTTCCTCGAACGTCGGGCGCCCGCAGCCGCGGGCAAACTGAGGGCCGTCAGCTGAACCAGGTTCCGGTGGTCGAGGACGCTCTTCGACCCGCCGGTAGAGCTGTGAGCCGGCCTTCGCCGATGGTCGCAGCCAGTGCCGATGAGTCATGGAACGAATACTCGACGACCTCGTTGTCGACCCGGCGAGGAGGCGACGCACGTTCCAGGACAAGCATGCTGCCCGTGCAGCTGTCCGGGCTGCCTACCGGGCGCACGCTGTCGAGAAGACCAGGAATCTCAGCCAGCGTGTCAGCCTGGAGACGGATCACCAAAGTGAAGGCTTGGGGATGGACCGTGCGCGACGTGCGCAAAGGCGGCGGGAAGATTGCCTCCGCCAGCGGTCGGGAATGGGATGTCAGCCCTGATGTCGACATCGAGGTCGTCTATGTCCCACCCCTGCCCGACCATGGTGCCCGTCGCTGCGTGACGCCCTGGCGGTCTTCAGCGAGGTTGGGGCACAACCACATCCGATCGACGACGCGGACGTCGTCGGGCTCCGTGCCCACGAGCTGCTGGTCGGGGCTGTGGGCGGGCGGATGGACCTGGGTCCGGGGCACTCGTCGGCGAAATAGGGCCGGCGTTTGCGCCCAAGTAGGAGTCTTACCAGTAGTATTCCTACATGCGGGTTACCGAGAAGGGCCAGGTCACAATCCCAAAAGAGCTGCGGGACGCGCTGGGCATCGGTGCCGGCACGGAGGTCACCTTCGAGCGGGCCGATGACGCGATCGTGGTCCGCAAGGTCGAAGGCGGCTCGAGTCGCGGGCGACAGCTCGTCGACCGCCTACGGGGACGGGGCGATGTGCGCCTCAGTACCGAGGAGATCATGGCGTTGACGCGGCGGCCGTGATTGTGGCGTTCGGGACGCTTGTCGACAGCAACGTGTTACTCGACGTGATCACGGAGGATGAGATCTGGCTCGAGTGGTCATCGAACGCACTGACCCGCGCCGCCGACGACGGTCCGCTGTTCATCAATCCGATCATCTACGCCGAGGTGTCGGTGCGATTCAGCCGGATCGAGGACGTTGAGGAGGCGCTGCCGCCGTCGGATTACGGGCGGCTGGCGCTGCCCTGGGAGTCGGCATTCCTGGCCGGGAAGGCGTTCCTTGACTACCGGCGGAACCGGGGCACGAAGTCGTCGACGCTTCCGGACTTCCTCATCGGCGCCCACGCCGCCGTCGCCGATCTGCAGTTGCTTACGCGTGACCCAACTCGGTATCGCATCTACTTCCCGGCGGTTCGGCTCGCATCCCCGGACAAGGAGTAGGACAGCTCGCAGGACTTGTGGTGGGATGCATCCAAATAGGTGGATATCCCTTGTGTTGACAGTCGAACACATGTACGATTACAGACATGTTCAAGGACTTGGCGGCCGTGATTTCGGACCTCGATGTGCCGGTCGACGCCGGCTCGCTGGTGGAGGCCATTGCCCTACGGGACCGCCTCGACGCCCGGATCGCCGAGGCCACCGGATCCTTCGAGGCCACCGGGTGCTGGGGCGTCGATGCGTCGGCGTCGATGACGGCGTGGCTGCGGGCCCATGCCCGGATGACACGGCGGTCGGCCCAGAAGCTGTCCGTGCTGGGAAGGCGCCTGCGCTCGTTGCCGGTCTGTGCCGCGGCCTATGCCGACGGCACGCTTTCCGGTGGCCAGGTCGAGGCCATCGTGGCCCTGCTGGATGACGAGATGGTGGAGATATTCGCTCGGTACGAGGCCGAACTGGTGCCCTACCTCGTCCCGCTGACCGTGGCCGGCGTGAGCCGGGCCATGGGTGCCTGGGTGCGCCGGGCCCGTCCCGAGCCCAAAGAGGCGAAGGAGCCGGAGCGGGCGCTGTACCTGTCCCGCACCCTCGATGACCAGTGGGTGCTCGACGGCACACTCGATCCCGAGGGTGGAGCTGTTGTTTCCGCCGCCCTGCGCTTGGCCGCACCCGATCTGGCCGATGGTCCGGCCAGCCTGGCTGCTCGTCGGGCCGATGCGTTGGTCGACGTCTGCCGGTTCTACCTCGACTACCAGAAGGGCCGCTCCGGTGGCCGTCACCGCCCACACCTCAACGTGGTCGTCGAGCTCGAGGACCTGATGGCCGGCCGGGGCAGCCGGGTGGTCGACGGACCGGAGCTCGATGGTCCCAGCACCTCCCGGCTGTTCTGCGACAGCGCGGTGCACCGGGTGGTGATGGCCGGGCGCTCGGCGGTCCTCGACTACGGAATGTCCATCCGCACCATCCCCACGCCCTTGTGGAACGCTCTGGTCATCCGAGACGAGCACTGCCGCTTCCCCGGTTGTGACCGCCCCTCGGAATGGTGTGAGGGCCACCATGTGGTCTGGGTCACCCAGGGCGGGCCGACCGAGCTGGCCAACCTGGTCATGGTCTGCAGCCGCCATCATCACGTCCTCCATCAGCCCGGTTGGCACGCCAAACTCTTGCCCGACGCCACGTTCGAGGTCACCGGGCCCGACGGGCAGGTGCGGTCGACATCGCCGCCGCGCGCCGAATGCCCCTGGTGAGGAGGGTGGCGATCGCCGTCCGCGTTGGCGCGACCGCGGGAATGTTGACCGGTGCAATGTGGATCGTCAGCCTCACCATCGAGACGTTCGCCGGGCTGTCAGGCTGGCCCAACATCCGGCTGTCGGGGTCGTGACCTTCTTTGGGTGTTGAGTGCCGGCGTTTGATCGCCGGAGCGTGACGGCGGCGCAGAGCCTGACCTGCGAGCATGGCCCGAAGTGCCAAAGGATCGAGGAGGGGCATGTCGGTCACCGAGAACCAGGTCACCCGCAGCCACGCGGCGGACCTACCAGATAGAAACGCTGGCGCGGCGTAGTGGAGGTGGCAGAGATTCTCCGGCTCGTATCCGACATGGAAACCGACCGAGTCGAGCGGAAAGCGTCGTTGTCCGAAGGCGACCGGGTGTGCGAGGCGATCTGTGCCTTCGCTAATGACCTTCCCGGCCATCGGGCCCCAGGAGTGGTAGCGGTCGGTGTAGACGACGCTGGTCAGCCCACAGGCCTGCCCATCGACGATGGGCTGCTCCTCCGTCTCGCGGGTCTCCGCTACAACGGGAGGATCTACCCGTTCCTGTCCATGAGCGTCGACCGGCTGATGTTGGACGGGACCGCGGTCGCAGTCGTTGTCGTCGAGCCGTCTCAGTCGCCCCCCGTCCAGTTTCGGGGTCGGACGATGATCCGGGTAGGACCTCGCCGCGCCGTCGCCACCCCCGAGGAGGAGGCCCGGCTGTACGAGCGCCGGCGTCATGCCGTGTTGCCCTTCGATGCTCGCCCGCTGGCCGGCGCCACCCTTGCCGATCTCGACCTCGGCCGGTTCACGTCCGAGTTGGTGCCGCAGCTGGTGGCCCCGGAAGTCCTCGTAGAGAACCAACGGAGTGTCGAACACCAACTCGCCAGCCTTCGATTCACGGATCCGTCGGGTGTGCCCACCCCGACCGGCCTGCTGTTCGTCGGC
>JANMRJ010000944.1:0-2859 GCA_031370985.1 Acidimicrobiales bacterium | reverse complement strand
CCGCCGGGCCGCGGTGACAGTCAAGATCGACAATAGCGTCGAAGCCCGGCCCCAGTCCGGCGTCGGGCACGCCGACGTGGTCTACGAGGAGTTCACCGAGGGCGTCACCCGGTTCATCGTCGTCTTCCACTCCGACGACGCCGAGGTGGTCGGCCCGGTCCGCTCCGTGCGGCCCGCCGACCCCATGATCGTCACCCCCCTCGGCGGCGTGCTCGCCTTCTCCGGCGGCAGCCCGGGAGCCGAGGCACTGGCGCGTGCGGCCCCCCTCACGATCGTCGATGAGTACGACTTCGGCGTCATGTACCGCCGGCCCCCACTGGTCGCCCCTTACAACCTCTACACCTCGAGCGCTGGCCTCTACCTCCGCGTGCCGCCGCAGGCCGGCCCACCTCCGGCCTTCGCGCCGTTCCTGAAGGAGGGCGAGAACTTCTTCGGACCCGGGATCGTGCCGGTGGCGAACCTCCACGTGGTGCCGGCGCCCGACACCGTGGCCGACTACACCTGGGACGCGGCGACCCGCACGTGGGCCCGCCTTACCGACGGCGTCCGCCACGTGCTCGAGGACGGCCAGATCGGACCGACCACGGTCATCGTGCAGTTCACGCCGTACGCCACCTTCGTCGACGACGACAAGGTCATGTACCCAGAGGTCCTCGGCACGGGCGATGTGTGGGTGCTGGCGTCGGGGCAGATGGTGCGAGGAACCTGGACCAAGTCCTCGCCGACGGCGGTTACCACCTTCACCAACACCGACGGCGCCCCCATCGTCCTGCCGCCCGGCCAGCTGTGGGTCCACCTGGTCTCCCCCGGCTCGACGGTGACGACGGGGTGAGCCGGCCCGGGACAAGCTCCGTACACTGATGAATGTCATTGGCTGCACAGTGACGCTCGCCAGAGGAGGACCAGTCGCCGGCACGAACAGGAGTCCCGGAGCAGGACGAGCGGGACACGCGGCTCAACCTCCGTACGTCGAGCCAACAGCAGCAGCAGATTCGGCGGGCGGCCACCGTCTCGACCGGTTTTCGACAACGGGGATGGCTGACCCGCTCGGCGCGCCGTCAAGCTCGGCCCGGCTCACGACACCGCAGGCTTCGACTGCGGCGCCGAAGACCTGACCGTCTGGCTCCAACGGTGGGCACTGGTGAACCAACGCGCCGGGAACGCCTCGGTCTACGTCGCCTGTCGTGGCGAGCGAGTTCGTCCCCTCGCCGACGATCCTCTCCACCTCTTCCTCCATCTCAAGCACGCCCGCAGGCTGCTTGGCTAGCTCGCGAGGTTGTGGCGGCCGGGCGCTATGCCGGCGGTACCGCGGTCGTCGTGGTCACGGTCGTTGTCGGGGTGAGCACCGTGGTCGGTGTGAGGCGGGGAATGACGACGGCAGGAGGCTTGACCGTCACCGTTGACTGGGTCGGAAGAGCCGGTGCAACGCTACCCAACGTGATGGGTGGTTGGCCTGGCCCCGTTGGCAGGCGGCCCGGTTGGACGATGGCGGACTGGCGGCGGGGGAAGGCGTTGATCACCGGGGCGCCGTTGATGTCCTGGCTGTACTCGGTAGACAAGCGCCGGCCCGAGTCATCGAACTCGGGGCAGAGGTTGTCGATCGGCTGGCCGCGCTGGTCGTAGAGGAAGACGGGATCGAGCAGGCGGCCGGCGGCGTCGTAGGCGTAGAGGTTGGTGATGCTCTCGCCGGCACCGGTGGCGAGGCATCCCTGATCGCCGGCGCTGTTTGGCTGGCCGTTGCCGGGGCCGACGTAGCGGATCTCCGAGGCGCCGGCCCGACCCAACAACGACATGGCGTAGACGGCGAGGACGACGTTGGCACCGATCACGGCCCAACGGCCCGAGGGAGACAGGCGCCGCTGACCCAACCGGACCGACACGGCAATGGCGGCAAGCACACCGAGTAGTCCGAGCGCGGTGTTCCCGGCCAAGCGGGGCAGAGGGAAGCCGGAGTAGGAAGCGCGGTGGTCGGCGACCGAGAGCAGGGAGACGGCGAGATAGGCCCGGATCACCCACCAGGCCGGGCGAAGGACGGGCCCCATCCGAACCGCCTCCTGTCCGATCCACGACGACTGGGCGCCGTCGACCAGGCCCGCGGCCCGGATCCGCAACAGCGACCCTGGGCGGCGGGTGGCCTCGACGCCGGCGGAGGCCAGGAGCTCTGCGGCGTAGGCCTCGGGCGATCCCAGACGCTCGTTCAGGGGTGGCCCGGGTTCGGCGGCGATCTCGCGCAGGTGCTGGGCCAGATCCTCGAGCAGGTCGGCCCGCTCCTCAGCCGGGAGGGCAGCCAAGTAGGGGGACACGTCCTTGAGGTAGCGCTCGGCGTCCAGGGTCGCCGTCTCGCTCCTGGCCCCGAAGTCCATTGTGGAGGTCACGCCGTCTTCCTTTCCGGTGTGTCGATCAGGACATCCATGGCTTCTGCGAAGCCCCGCCATTTCTTGATCCAGCTCTCGTACAGGTCGTGGCCGGCCGGTGTGGCGCCGTAGTACTTCCGGTGCGGGCCCTCCTCGGAGGCCACCACGTACGACTTCAGCGCCCCGGCCTGGTAGAGCCGGCGCAGGGTGCCGTAGACCGACGCGTCCCCCACGTCGTCGAGCCCGGCCATCCGCAGGCGGCGCACGATGTCGTATCCGTACCCGTCCTCCTCGCGCACCACGGCCAGCACAGCCAGGTCGAGCACGCCCTTCAGGAGCTGGGTGGTGTCCATGTCTTCCTCCGGTCCGTTTCTCCTGTGGTCTGCACGGTACCACGGAATACGTAGTAGCGGACCAACCTGCGCGCCGAGCTTGACAACCTGGCGGACGGCCCGGCCAGGCCTGGGCCACCTGGTGGCCCCCGGCTCCTCGGTGACGAACGGGC
>JANMRJ010000543.1:0-2643 GCA_031370985.1 Acidimicrobiales bacterium | reverse complement strand
GCCACCGCCTGGGCACGGGCATCGTTGAGGTGTTCTCACCCGCCGGTGCGCTGCTGGTCTCCCACCGCCTCGCTGCCCCCGGGGCCGGCTCGATGGTGCGCACCCCCGAGCACCGCGCCGCCTTGGAGGCGGTGGTGCTCGAGGTCACCACTTGACAGCTGCGTAAGCTCACTTCAACCCACCAAAACCCTGCTCACCAACTGCGGGGTTTCGGTGATCGACAGTGCTGAGTTTCGGTGATCCGTAGCAGAGTTAGGGGGACTAGCCCAGCGAGTTTCCGATGGTGTCGAACTTCGAGCTGGCCTTGCCGCCCAGGGTGCTCAGGGCCACGACGCAGACGATGGCGATAAGGGCCAGAAGAAGGGCGTACTCCACCAGGGCGGCGCCACGCTCGGTGGTGCCGAAGCGGGCACGCAGGTACGGGGCGATGGTCTTGAAGATGTCCATTCGAGCTACCTCGGGGTTCGTTGGCCCCGATGGCGGGGCTTCAGTGGTACCAGATGTATCGGTCGACCCGTACCGGTCCTGATGGGCCATTCGGCCCAAATCCCGGACTGCTGATCAGACCGCCAACATCAGGTCAGCCGGATGATCCCCATGCGAACGCCCCGGAGCACGGCCTGGGTGCGGTCGCGGGCGTCGAGCTTCGAGTAGATCGAGCCGAGGTGGTTCTTCACCGTCTTGATGCTGATGAAGAGGGCAGCGGCCACCTCGGGCAGCGACATCCCGTCGGCCACCAGCTGGAGTACCTCCTCCTCCCGAGGGCTGATCGGCGAGCTGTGGCCGTCGTCCCCGCCCCGCCCCGCCTTGTCCATGTCCGCCAGCATCGAACTGGCCAGGCTCGGCGACAGCACGCTGTCGCCGCTGGCGGCCAGGCGGACCGCCTCCACGACATCGTCGATCGAACAGTCCTTGACGAGGTAGCCCACCGCTCCGGCCTGGATGGCCCGGGCCATGACATCGCCGTCGGCGTGCATGGTGAGCATCACCACCTGGGCGCTCGGAAGCAGGAGGTGGAGCTGGCGGGTCGCCTCGACGCCGTCCAGGACCGGCATGGAGACATCCATCAGCACTACGTCGGGCCGCAACGTCTGGGCCAGGCGGACGGCCTCCTGACCGTCGCCGGCCTCACCCACGACATCGAGGCCGTGCTCCTCCAGGGAGCGGCGCATGCTGTCCCGGAGCATCCGGTGGTCATCGGCGAGCAGTAACCTGGTCATTGGACTTCCTCCTTCGGGAGGAGGTCCAGTGAGTGCTTCCTGGACCCGCCTCTCTCGTTGCGTTCCGCACTCAGCGGCGTTGCGTTCCGCACTCAGCGGCGTTGCGTTCCGCACGCAGCTGGCGAGGCGGCTCATGCTGCCTCCAGACGGCATTCGACGACGGTGCCGACGAACGGTTCAGACTCGATCTCCAGGCGGGCGCCGATGGCGTTGGCCCGCTCCCGCATGCCCTGGATGCCGTAGCTCCCAGAACTGACGGCGGATGTGGCCTTGAAGCCCTTCCCGTCGTCAGCGACGGTCAGGCGGGCGACGGCGCCGTCGCACTCCCAGCGCACCCGGAGGTGCCGGGGACGGGCGTGGTGCTCGACATTGGAGACGGCCTCGTGGGCCACCCGCCACAGCTCCCGCTCCTGGACGAGTGGGAGCCGTCCCGTCGATTGATGGGTGAAGATGACATCGAAGTCGACGCGGCCCCTGACCCGGTCCAGAAAGTCGTCGAGGGTCTCCACCAGCCCCCGCGAGTCGGTCACGTCGGTCCGGAGGTCGCACAGGGTGTCTCGCACCTCGGTCAGCACGCCCCGGACTTCGTTGCGAAGCGTGTCGAGCTCGTCGCGCATCCCGGGCTCCTTGGCCATGTCGGTGAGCCGGTCGAGCTTGAAGGCGACGAAGGCCAGCGACTGGCCCACGCTGTCGTGCATGTCCCGTGCGATCCGGACCCGCTCCTCGTCGGCGCCGATCGTGCGCAGCCGGGCGAACCAGCGGGCGTTGTCGATGGCCAGCGCGGCCGGCTCCATGAACCCGTCGAGGATGCGGAGGTCGCGGCGGCCGTAGAAGCCGGGCTCGTGCTGCTCGAGGGCCAGCAGGCCCACCAGGTTGCCCCGGGCCCGCAGGGGGGCGTAGAGGCCGGACCGGGACAGGATCTCCGGGCCGAGACTCTCACCGGGTGCCAGGCTGACGACCAGGGATGCCACGCTGCTGGACATCGAGGCGACCAGGGGGGCGGGGAGCTGGTCGTCGGTCAGCACCTGGGGCAGGCTGGCGCCCTCGGCCGCACCGACGGTCCACGTTCCCGTGGCCTCGTCGCGGAGGAGGACGGCGATCACGTCGCAGTCGATGAGCGCCCGGAGGCGGTTGACGGTCGAGGCCAGAACCTGGAGGAGATCGAGCGACGCCGGCAGTGTCTGGGCCACGCGGTGCAGCGACACCAGGAGCTCGTTGGCTTCCGTGAGCTGGCTCATACGGTCGAGGGCCATGCTCTGGCGGTCCTGGGCCTCGCCGAACAGGCGTCGGGCGTAGGCGGCGAGCACGGCCACCAGCGCCAGCTCGACCGTCCACTGCCCGGTCAGCACCAAGCCATCGGCCGAGAGGAAGCCGATGCGGAGGTGGAACGGGACGCCGATCGCCACGCTGGACGCCACCGCCG
>JANMRJ010000533.1:0-6639 GCA_031370985.1 Acidimicrobiales bacterium | reverse complement strand
CGCCTCCAGCCGGGCGAGCGGTTCGGGTAGCCCGCCCGCCGGTTCTGGAGAGCGCAGAGCGTCAGGAACGTAACGTTTTTCATACAGAGAAGTCGGTGCCGGTACCCGCCGCCGGGCGCGGGTCCACGGCCCGAGTGCCGGCTGACGAGCGGGATCGATGCACCGCAGCAGTGCTCGGCGCTCACTGGCATCGTGCGTACGATCACGAGATGACCTACCTGGCCAAGGTTCTCACCGTCTCCGACGGGGTGATTGCCGGCACCCGCCTGGACCGGTCCGGTGAGGCGCTGGTCGAACGCCTGACCGAGGCGGGCTACGAGGTCGTCGACCGCCGGGTCGTCGCCGACGGCGTCAATACGGTTGCCGGGGCGCTGGCCGACATGGCCGGCGGGTTTGCCGGCCTGGTCGTCACCACCGGCGGCACCGGTTTCGGGCCCCGCGACCTGACCCCCGAGGGCACCCGGACGGTGCTCGAACGCGAAGCACCTGGGATGGCCGAGGCCATGCGCCTGGCCAACCCGCCCAAGGGCCGCCTCTCGCGGGGGCTGGCCGGCACGATGGGAACCTGCCTGGTGCTGAACACGCCCGGCTCGTCCGCCGGCGCGCTCGAGTCGCTCAAGGCGGTGCTGGACGTCCTCCCCCACGCCCTGGACCTCCTCGCCGGCCACCGGACCGGCCACCCGCTGTGACCCGACCACCCGCGGTGACCCTGGGGGCGGCGACGGCCGACGAGACGGCCATGCGCCGGGCCATCGCATTGGCCGCCGGCGTGCGGGCCACCACGTCGCCGAACCCGTGGGTGGGCAGCGTCGTCGAGCCTGGGGGCTTCGGGGGGGCGACCTCACCACCGGGCGGGGCGCACGCCGAGGTGGCCGCGTTGGCCGCTGCCGGCGACGCGGCCCGGGGGGCGACCCTGTACGTCACCCTGGAGCCGTGCGCCCACACCGGGCGGACGCCGCCGTGCGTGGACGCGATCATCGACGCCGGCATCGCCCGCGTGGTCGTCGGCGTCGAGGACCCCGACGAGCGGGTGCGGGGCGCCGGCATCCGGGCCCTGCGGGCGGCCGACATCGCCGTCGACATCGGGGTGTGCGAGGCCGACATCCGCGCCCAGCTCGCTCCGTATCTGAAGCACCGCCAGACCGGTCGGCCGTGGGTCGTCCTAAAGCTGGCGTCGACCCTCGACGGCCGCACGGCGGCGCCCGACGGTTCCAGCCAGTGGATCACCGGTGAGGAGGCCCGGGCCGACGCCCACCGGCTGCGGGCCGAGTCCGACGCCGTCATCGTCGGCGCCGGCACCGTGCGGGCCGACGACCCGTCGCTGACCGTACGCCACGGCGAGGGGCCCGACCCGCTCCGGGTGGTGCTGGGGCACGCGCCGGCCGGCGCCCAGGTGCTGCCGGCGCTGGAGCTCGACGGCGACCTGGGCGGTGTGCTCGACGAGCTGGGGCGCCGGGGCGTGCTCCAGGCCATGGTCGAGGGCGGCGCCAGCGTGGCCGGCGACTTCCACCGCGCCGGGCTGGTGGACCGCTACGTGCTCTACCTGGCGCCGGCGTTCTTCGGCGGCGACGACGCCCGGCCCCTGTTCGCCGGCGCAGGAGCGCCGACGATCGACGACCTGTGGCGGGGGAGCATCGTGTCGGTGGAACGGCTGGGCGACGACCTGCGGCTGGAATGTTCACCGGCCTGATCGAGGAGCTCGGCTCCCTCGCGTCGCGTGAAGGAGCACGGTTCTGGTTCACCGCGGAGCTGGTCACCGCCGATGCCAGGATTGGCGACTCGATCGCGGTGAACGGCTGCTGCCTGACCGTCGCGGCACTCGGGTCGGGGTTGTGGGCCGCCGATGTGGTCGACGAGACGCTGTCCCGCACCACCCTCGCCGGCTTGGAACCAGGACAGCCGGTGAACCTTGAACGGCCGGTCCGGCTGTCGGACCGCCTGGGCGGGCACGTCGTGCAGGGCCACGTCGATGGCGTCGGCGAGGTGGTCCAGCCGGCGCCTGACCTGGTCGTGGCCACACCCGACACCCGCTACCTCGTGGAGAAGGGCTCGATCGCGGTCGACGGGGTCAGCCTCACCGTCGCCGAGGTCGGAGATGACCGTTTCCGTGTGGCGATCATCCCCCACACAGCGGAGGTGACCACGCTTGGGCGGCTGCGGGCCGGCGACCGGGTCAACCTGGAGTTCGACATACTCGCCAAGTACGTCGAGCGGTTGCTGCCAAGATGATGTCGTGCCGTTCGCCCCGATAGAGGAAGCCGTTGCCGCCATGGCCGCGGGCAAGATCGTGGTGGTCGTCGACGACGCCAGCCGGGAGAACGAGGGCGACCTGGTGGTCGCCGCCGAGTTCGCCACCCCCGAGGCCATTGCCTTCTTCCTGAACCACACC
Source organism: Acidimicrobiales bacterium (assembly GCA_031370985.1). Lineage (GTDB taxonomy): Bacteria > Actinomycetota > Acidimicrobiia > Acidimicrobiales > AC-14 > CADCTB01. Next base: position 4,250 of record JANMRJ010000533.1, on the reverse strand, counting down.
TCGGGCGTGATCTGCATGCCCATGGTCGGCGAGCGTCTCGACGAGCTCGATCTGCCGCCCATGGTGGTGGTCAACACCGAGAGCAACCGCACCGCGTTCACCGTCTCCGTCGATGGCCGCAACACGACGACGGGCATCTCGGCCGCTGACCGGGCCGCCACCATCGCCGCCCTGATCGACCCGGCCACCCGCCCCAACGACCTGGCCCGCCCCGGCCACGTCTTCCCGCTGCGGGCGCGCGAGGGCGGCGTCCTGAACCGGGCCGGCCACACCGAGGCCACCGTCGACCTGTGCCGCATGGCCGGGCTGGTCCCTGCCGGCGTGCTGTGCGAGGTGGTCAGCAAGGACAAGCAGTCGATGGCCCGCCTGCCCGAGCTCGAGCGCCTGGCCGCCAAGCACGGGATGCCGCTCATCAGCATCGCCGACCTCATCCGGTTCCGCCGCCAGCGGGAGAAGCTGGTGCGGCGGGTGGCCGACGCTCGGATGCCCACGGAGTGGGGCGAGTTCACCTGTTATGTGTACGAGTCGCTCCTCGACGGCGAGCAGCACGTGGCCATGGTCAAAGGCGCCGTGCAGGGCGAGAAGAACGTTCTGGTGCGGGTCCACTCCGAATGCCTTACCGGCGACGCGCTCGGCTCGCTGCGGTGCGACTGCGGCGTGCAGTTGCAGATGGCCGGCCAGCGCATCGCCGCCGAGGGCATGGGCGTGATCGTCTATCTCCGCGGTCACGAAGGCCGGGGGATCGGCATGGCCCACAAGCTGCGGGCCTACACGCTGCAGGACCAGGGTCGCGACACCGTCGACGCCAACCTCGACCTCGGCCTCCCGGTCGACACCCGCCGGTACGGCACTGGCGCCCAGATCCTTGTCGACCTGGGCATCACCAGCATGCGCCTGCTCACCAACAACCCGGCCAAGTTCGGCGGCCTCGACGGGTACGGGCTGCAGATCGTGGAGCGGGTGCCGCTGCAATCGGTGCCCAACCCTGAGAACATCCGCTACCTCCGCACCAAGCAGCAGCGGATGGGCCACCTCCTGGAAGGACTAGAGGAATGACTGCATATACGGGGGTTCTCCGGGGTGACGGTCTTCGGGTCGCCGTCGTCACCAGTCGGTTCAACGACCTCGTCACCGACCGGCTCCGCGCCGGCTGCATCGACGGGCTTGCCCGCTACGGGGTCGACCCGGCCTCGATCGTCGAGGCGTCGGTGCCGGGCGCCCTGGAGCTGCCCCTCGTCGCCCGGCGCTTCGCCGTCTCGGGCGAGGTCGACGCTGTCGTTTGCATCGGCGCGGTCATTCGCGGCTCCACCGACCACCACATCCACGTCGGTGGGCAGTGTGCGGCCGGCGTGGCCCGGGTGCAGCTCGACACCGGCGTGCCGGTGATCTTCTGCGTGCTCACCACCGACGACCTGGCCGGCGCGCTGGAGCGGGCCGGCGGGAAGATGGGCAACAAGGGTTCCGAGGCGGCGGCGACGGCGGTCGAGATGGCCGACCTGTTGCGGCAGCTCCCGAAGGCAGCCGGGTAGACGACGCCGTGCTGAAGCTGGTCCTACCCAAGGGCTCGCTCGAGCAGGCCACCCTGGCCCTGTTCGACGACGCCGACCTGGCCGTGCGCCGCGCCTCCGACGTGGACTACAAGGCCACTATCGACGACCCCCGCATCGATGCCGTCCGGATCTTGCGGCCCCAGGAGATCGCCCAGTACGTGGCCGAGGGGCTGTTCGACCTCGGGATCACCGGCCGCGACTGGATCGAGGAGACGGCCAGTGAGGTGGTCTCACTCGGCGAGCTGCACTACTCCAAGGCCACCGCCCGGCCGGTCAGCATCGTCCTGGCCGTGGCCGACGCCGACCCCGCCCGCTCAGTTGCCGACCTGGCCGACGGTGTCCGGGTCGCCACCGAGTACCCCGAGCTGACCCGCCGGTTCCTGGAGAAGCACGGCGTGGCTGCCGACATCCGCCTCTCCTACGGCGCCACCGAGGCCAAGGTGCCGGAGATCGTCGACGTGGTGGTCGAGCTCACCGAGACCGGGCGGGCGCTCAAGGCCGCCGGCCTGCGGGTCATCGAGACCATCCTCGTCAGCCACACCGAGCTGATCGCCAACCCCGCGGCCTACGACGACCCGGCGAAGCGCCACGCCATGGGCCAGATCCACACCCTCCTCCAGGGCAGCCTGGAGGCGCGGGGGAGGGTGCTGGTGAAGCTCAACGTGAGCGCCGGAGACCTCGACGGGATCATCGCCATCCTGCCGGCGCTGCGGTCGCCCACGGTGTCCAAGCTCTTCGGGGCCGACGCCTACGCGGTGGAGACGGTGGTGCCCAAGGACGAGATCAACACCCTCATCCCGGCCCTCAAGGACCACGGCGCCACCGACATCATCGAGCTGCCGATCTCCAAGATCGTCCACTAGCGCTCCGCTAGGTGTGACACACACCTATTGAGTGCCGACCCGCGAGCGGGGACAATTCGCGGGTTCGCAGTCGCAATAGGGGGAGAGATCGAAATGTCACGCCGTACCCGCAACCTTGCCGTGATCGCGGCCGGGCTCGCCTTCCTGTCTGGAGGGGCGGCGACCGCGGCTTCCACGCCGAGCCTGACCACACCGGTCAACATCACCAAGGACGACCTCAACCCGGGCCGCACGTACTCGTCGCCCAACTTCGCGGTCGACCCGACCGACCCGCAGATCATCGTCGGCGCCTTCGCCGAGCTCCGCACCCGCCGGTGCGGCCTCGTCCGCACGACCGACGGCGGCGACACGTGGACCCGGATCGACCCGTCGCAGAGCTCCCCGTCGCCGCAGTCGTACCCGAACTGCAACTCCAACCCCCGCGGCACGTTCCAGGCCCAGCCCGCGTTCGGCCGCAACGGAGCGCTCTACCTCGCGCTCAACGGCTGGGACACCCAGGACGGCGGCGTGGGCGGGAACCCGAGCATCATCGTGTCCAAGTCGGTCAACCTGGGCGACACCTGGACGCCGGTCGTCGCCCGTGACAACCGGGGCAAGGCCGGTGAGCAGCAGGAGGCCGACCGGCCCGTCACCGGCATCGCCGTGGATCGCAAGTCCGGGGCGAACGACATCCTCTACGTGGGTGCCAGCCGCCGGTCGCCCGGGTTCAGCGCGCCCAACCTCCTGCCGAACCAGCCCGTCGTGATCACCTCCACCGACGGCGGCAAGACCTTCGGCGAGCCGATCAACCTGGCCGAATCGGCCTACAACGACGCCGGCGCCCGGGCCACTGCCTTCAAGTCCACCACCACCGTGCCGAACAGCACCACCACCACGGCGGTGGCCGGCAGTCGGGCGGCCACTCAGGACCAGCAGGCCAACTTCGGCGGCTTCGGCCCGTCGATGACCGTCGACGACAAGGGCACCGTGTACGCGGTCTGGCCGGCGACGTATGCCAACCTCAACCCCCGCCCCGCCGGCGCCATCCTCGTCTCCAAGTCCACGGACAAGGGCAAGACGTGGACGACCACCAACGTGACGCCGTACGACTTCAAGATGGGTTCGTTCGTGACCGCGGTGTGGAGCCCGAAGGGCGGCCCGGAGGGGACACTCCACGCGGTGTCCGACGGCTTCGAGGACCCCACCATCGTCGGGAACACCGACATCTACTACTACCGTTCCACCGATGGCGGGAAGACCTGGTCGCCGCGCAGGAACGTCACCGACGACGACCCCAAGCAGGTCTTCGGCCAGCTGTACCCCAACATCGCCGTCGCCCCAGACGGCCGGGTCGACATCGCCTTCTTCGACACCCGCAACGACCCCGGCACCCGGGGCAACGACGTGTACTACACGTCGTCCGCTGACAACGGCGTCTCCTGGTCGGCCAACCGCCGGGTCACCGACCGGCTGATCGACCGCAAGATCGGCGTGTTCGCCAACAACGCCGATGTCAACGCCCCCCCGGGCCTGGCCGCCACCAAGGCGTTCACGATCGTGGCTTGGGACGACACCCGCAACGGTGACGCCGTCGGCCAAGCCCAGGACCTGTACTCCGCCACAGTGCAGTACGCCGAGGTGGGTGGCGGTTCGTCAAGCGCGGCCAAGGTCGCCCTGGCCGGCGTCGTCGGCCTGCTCATCGTCGGCTTGGCCCTGCTGGCCGTGTCGATGGTGAGCCGGCGCAGTGCGCCGGCGGCGCCCACATCCTCCGCCAGCAAGACCCCGCCGGCCAAGAAGGCCAAGGTCGGCTGACGGTCGGCGGCACCGGGTCGGGCGCTTGTTGGGGGGGCGCCCGGCC
>JANMRJ010000442.1:0-1201 GCA_031370985.1 Acidimicrobiales bacterium | reverse complement strand
ACCGCCACCGGCGGCTCCAGCGTCGCCACCGGCGAGGCCAACGGCGGCGCCGGCGGCGCCGCCACCCTGACCACCAACCCCCGGGCCACCTCGGGCGGTACCGGCACCTCGACGGCGCAGTCCAGCGCCACCAACAATGGCAACACCGGTGCCGCCACCTCCTCGGCGCTGGCCAACGGCTCGGCCATCTCGGGCGGCTCCGGCGCCACCGGCGCCACCGGCGCCGCCACCTCGAGTCCCTCCGCGGTCAACAGCGCCATCCTCGGCCTCGTCGTCGCCACCGGCGGCAACGCCCGCTCGGGCGGCTCCGGCGCATCGGGCACCTCGGGCGGGGCGACGGCCATCGGCGCCGCGGCCTCGACCGCCAGCTCCGGCGCCGGCGCCACCTCTGCGTCGCTCTCCGGCGCCACCGGCGATGCCACCAACACCGTCGATGCCCTCGTCATCCCCGGTGACGGCGGGGCCGGCGGCCTGGCTGCCCCCACCGCCGGTGCCGGCGGCGGGGCCGCCAACACCGTGACTGCCGGCGTCGGCGCCACCGTGGTCGCCACCGGCGGCTCCTCGGTGGCCACCGCCCAGGCCAACGGTGGCGCCGGCGGCGCCGCCAGCCTGACCACCAACCCCGTCGCCACCACCGGTGCCTCGGGCGCGGCGGTGTCCCAGTCCAGCGCCACCAACACCGGCGCCACCGGGGCGGCCACCTCGACGGCGGTGGGCAACTCCACCGCCCGCAGCGGCGCCACCGGCGCCACCGGGGCCACCGGGGCGGCCACCGCCAGCCCCACCGCGGTGAACACCGCCATCCTGGGCCGGGCCACGGCCACCGCAGGGTCGGCCACCTCGGGCAGCTCGGGCACCTCCGGTGACACCGGAGGTGCCCTCTCCGCCGGCGGCGGGGCGGCGGCCTCGGGTAACTCGGGCGCCACCGGCGCCACCGGCAAGGCCACTACCTCCCCCGCCTCGACCAACATGGGCCCGGTCCTGGGCGCCACCGTGGCCACCTCCACTGCGGCCCGCTCGGGCGGCACCGGCAACTCGGGCACCACCGGCGACGCCACCAGCCTGGGTGGCCTCACCACCAGCCGGGCCGGTTCGGGTTCGGGCTCGACCTCGGGTTCGGGCTCCGGCGGCACCGGCACCGCCACCAACGACGTCACCGCCACCGCGGCCGGCGGCGCCGGCGGCGACGGCGGCGTGTCCG
>JANMRJ010000425.1:0-1364 GCA_031370985.1 Acidimicrobiales bacterium | reverse complement strand
CGAGCGTCAGCTCCGCGATGCGCACCAGGTCCGCATCAGGTGGCACCCTGGCGAGGATCTCAGGCGAGGCACGCGGCCGGCCGAGATGGCCCGGGTCGCTCACGCCGGGGGAATGAGGATCACCCGACGCGGTGTATCGAGGACGCTCCTGACGGCAGCGAGGAGTGCGGCGGGAACGAACGGCTTGTCCAGCATCGGTGCATCCAGGCGGGCCAGGTCACGGTCGTCCGCGTACGCCGACATGACCAGGATCCGGATCTCCGGGGCCATCTCGCGGACCACCTGGACCAGATCCGCGCCGTGCATGCCCGGCATGACCAGATCAGTCAGGACCAGGTCGATGGTGCCTGGTCGCGCCCGGATCACGGCCAGCGCGTCGCTGCCGTTGACCGCCTCGATGACGGTGTACCCGGCTCTGGTCAGGATCTCCCGAGCGACCCGGAAGACGGACGCGTCATCCTCGACCACGAGGATGGTCTCGGACCCGCCGCCGGCGAGCTTGGCCGGCTCCTCGTCCGGTGCACTGACGGGCAGGTCCACCGCCGGCAGCAGGACGACGAAGGTGGAGCCCTGACCGAGCTCGCTCTGCACAGCGATGGAGCCGCCGGCGGCCTGGATGATGGCGTAGACGGTGGCCATCCCCAGCCCGGTGCCCTTGCCTGGTTCCTTGGTGGTGAAGAAGGGCAGGAAGACCTGCCTGCGGGTCATCTCGTCCATGCCGCTGCCGGTGTCCCGGACGGTCAGCCGGGCGAACCGCGTCCCGTCTCCGTCCTCGACGGCCTCCGGGGCGTCGCCCACCTCGATCGTGAGCGTCCCGCCGTCGGGCATCGCGTCGCGAGCGTTGAGCGCCAGGTTGAGCAGTACCTGTTCGAGTTGCGCCCGATCCATGCGCACCCGTGACCCCTCGCCGGGCGCGGATGTCGCCAGGCCGATCTTCTCGCTGATGACGCGGCGCAGGAGTTCCGATGTTTCGCGCACGACCGTCGCGAGGTCGAGCACCTGCGGATCGAGCAGGCGCTGCCTACCGAAGGAGAGCAGCTGGGCCGTGAGCGACGATGCTCGCCGGGCTGCCAGCTCGATCGCGACGGCGTCCTCGTGGCGAGGATCGTCGACGGGCAAGTCCAGGGCGAGCAGCTGGGCGTGGCCGCCGATGATCGTGAGCAGGTTGTTGAAGTCATGCGCGATGCCGGCCGCCAGGCGGCCGACGGCCTCCATCTTCTGGGCTTGCAGGAGGTCCTGTTCGGCCTGGTGCCGTCGGGTGATGTCGAAGAGCAGTCGCTGCACGTGATGGGACGCACCGTCGTCGTGCTGGACGACCGTCGCCTCATCGCGGAGCCAGACCAGCCGACCATCGCGGTGGCGGG
>JANMRJ010000420.1:0-1115 GCA_031370985.1 Acidimicrobiales bacterium | reverse complement strand
GCCACCATGGCCGCGTTGTCGGTGCACATGGACCGGCTGGGGAGGAAGCAATGCAGGTCCTCCTCTGTGGCCAGGTCGAGCATCCGCTCCCGCAGCAAAGAGTTGGCGGCCACGCCCCCACCGATACACACCGTCTTGGCGCCGACCTGGACCAGCGCCCGGCGCGTCTTGTCGATGAGCACGTCGACCACTGCGGCCTGGAAGGAGGCAGCGATGTCGGCCACCGGGGTGTCGGGGTGGGTGCGCACGTAGCGGATCACGGCGGTCTTGAGCCCGCTGAGGGAGAAGTCGAGGCTGTCGGGCATGGCGCGGGGGAAGCGGATGGCGGTGGGGTCGCCGGTCATCGCCACCCGGTCGATCGCCGGCCCGCCGGGGTAGCCGAGGCCCATCACCCGGGCCACCTTGTCGAACGCCTCGCCCACCGCGTCGTCGACCGTGGTGCCCAGCAGCCGGTAGCGGCCGTGGCCGTCCATGGCCACGAGCATCGTGTGGCCCCCCGATACGAGGAGCACGACCAGCGGCGGCTCGAGGTCGGGCTCCTCCAGGAACGACGCGTACAGGTGCGCTTCCATGTGGTTCACGCCGACGAAGGGCAGGTTCCACGCCAGCGCGTACGCCTTGGCCGCGCTGATCCCGACCAGCAGGGCGCCGGCCAGGCCCGGCCCGACGGTGGCGGCCACGGCGTGGAGCTCCTTGCCGTCGATACCCGACTCGACGAGCACCTGGGCCACCGCCGGCGTGAGCAGCTCGACGTGGGCCCGGCTGGCGATCTCGGGGACGACGCCGCCGTAGCGGGCGTGGAGGTCGACCTGGCTCGACACCACCGACGACACCACCGTCTCGCCGTTGCAGACGACCGCGGCCGCGGTCTCATCGCACGACGTCTCGATGCCAAGGACGAGGAACTGCTCGGGCATGTCGGTCACGGCACCATTCTACGAACGGTCCCGTGAGTGCTCGCAGACCGGCCTCCCGGGCCGGTCACGGCACCATTCTACGAACGGTCCCGTGAGTGCTCGCAGACCGGCCTCCCGGGCCGGTCACGGCACCATTCGACGAACGGTCCCGTGAGTGCTCGCAGACCGGCCTCCCGGGCCGGTCACAGCCCTCAACCT
>JANMRJ010000367.1:0-1058 GCA_031370985.1 Acidimicrobiales bacterium | reverse complement strand
CGCCGGCGTCGCCGTAGATCGCCAGCGTGCTGGCCTGGATCCAGACGGGGGGCGGTGCCGTCGCCATCGCTGCGGCCGCGACCAGCGCCTTCGTCGGCTCCACCCGGGAGCGCGTGAGCAACTCGATGTTGGCGGGCGTCGGCCGGCGGTCCACCAGCGCGCCGGCCAGATTGATGACCGCGGCCCCGTCCAGCTCCGCGGCCCACGACCCCACCGTGACGCCATCCCACCCGACGTGGCGGTGCGGCCCGCTCGGCCGGGGCGAGCGGGTGAGGACGACCACCTCGTGGCCCCGCTCTGACAGGTCGTTGGCCATACGGCGGCCCAGGGACCCGGATCCTCCTGCGATGACGATCTTCATTGCGCAGAGTCTAGCAATATGGCTAAATAGCGACATGGCAGATGAAAGCGCCGGCGTGTTCCGGGCCCTGGCCGACCCCACCCGCCGGCAGATCCTCCAAGACCTCCGGGCCGGCGAGCTGACCGCCGGCGAGATCGTGGCCCACTTCACCATCACCGGGCCGTCGATCTCGCGGCACCTCTCAATCCTGAAGGCGGCCGGCCTGGTCACCGAACGCCGCGAGTCCAACCGGATCTACTACGCGCTCGTCGAGGACCGCCTGGCCAACTGCGTCGGGGGGTTCCTGTCGGTCGTGTGCCCCGAGCAGGTCGTGCTCCGGAAGCGACGGGACCCGGCCGGGAGGGGGCCGACCGGGCCATGAGAGCACCCACCATCAAGGCGACCATGCAGCGGCGGGTCCTGGTCAACTATCGCGTCGAGCCGGCGACGCTCGCCGCGCTGCTCCCCGAGCCGTTCCGGCCGGCGCTGGTCTGCGGGTACGGCGTCGCCGGCATCTGCCTGATCCGCCTGGGCGATGTCCGGCCCGCCGGCTGGCCGCCGGCGCTGGGCATGACCAGCGAGAACGCCGCCCACCGGTTTGCAGTCGAGTGGGACACGCCGGCCGGGCCGGTCACGGGCGTCTACATCCCGCGCCGCGACACGTCGTCGGGTGCCGGCGCACTGCTCGGCGGCCGCGTGTTCCCGGGCTGGCAACATC
>JANMRJ010000238.1:0-1791 GCA_031370985.1 Acidimicrobiales bacterium | reverse complement strand
TGCAGGCCCTGGACGGAGCCCGCCGCTCCGTCCGTGTTGCTCATGATGGCGATCGAGCACGCCGAGCCCGGCGGCGTCAGTTGCACGACGCGAAAGTCGCCGGCGCGGTGGTCGACGTGCAGCTCGAAGCCGGCCCGCTCCATGTAGAAAGTCTTGGCGCGGTCTACGTCCGAAACGGGAACCACCACGAGCTCGAGCTTCCAGTCCACGATTCGACTCCTTGTTGCGATCCGTCAGGTCGCCGATGGCTTGCGCGGTGAGCTCCCACTCACCCGTACATGAGCGAGCCCGGCGTGGTGAGCAACTCGCCCGTCTCGAGCCATGTCTTCAGGCCGGACAGAATCATCGGCCAGCCGCCGTAGAGTTGCTCGTTCGCGCCCTCCCGAAGCTGGTCGTGCGTGACCGTCAGGCGGCAAGAATCGCCAATCGGCTCGATCTCCCAGGTGACCCGCGAGGTGCCTTCGGCCTTCACGTCTTCGCCCCACAGCGCGATCATGGTCTGGACGAGCCGACGCGGCGGGTCGACCTCGAGGTTCTCACCTTCCCCAAGGAGCCCGGGGGCGACCGGGGAGCCCATCTCGAAGCGCGAGCCGGGCGTCCAGTCCGAGGTCACCCGCGCGCCGAAGTTGTACTTGCTCCTGATCTCCGGGTCGGTGATCGCCGCCCACAGGCGCTCCGGGCTCGTCTTGATGTAGATCTCGAACACTTTCTCCACGGGACTCTCCAGTCTGTGCTTGAGATCGCCGAGCGCGGCGGCCCAGGGCTCGGCGTACTTGCTCACCCACCGGTCGTGGACGAGCCGGATCCGGACCGGGTGGGCTGATGAGCGCTCCTCCCGGCACTCCTCGTGGCCCGGGTCCGATGGCGCCACGCGAGATGGCTGTCAATCCCTGACCGCGGTCGCCTGCGACCAGACGACCTGCCATCGGCCGTCATGACGCTCGTACAGGTCCGTGTGCCAGTATCGTTTGCGGGGAGTGCGCGTCCCGTCGACCGTGAACGCGATCTCCGCCGGATAGCGGATGACGGCGACGTCCCCGTATGACCGGACGACGATCTCACCGGCCTCCCAGAGCGCGTAGGCGATGTCACGGGTACGGACTGCCTCAAGATACTGCTCCTTCGTCAGCGCCTTTCCGGAAGGAGTGATGAGCTGGAAGTCGTCGGCGTGGAGCCGGGCCGCCCGATCCACGTCGGCTTCGACGAGCGCCCGCAGCCGCTCGCGCTCGATCAGATCCAGGTCGTTCATTCGGCCACTTCCTTCTTGCTCGGCGCGCGTTCAGCCTGACCAGCCCGGTCCGGCCAGGTCGCGCCGGCCCATGGGTCGTACTCGGGGTCGAGGGGCTCCTGGGACGGGCGGAGCGCCTCCGGGACGTGTTCCAGGTTGATCCGGATCCGGGTCCAGGTAGTGGACCGGCCGCGCATCGAGTCGAGCAGCACGTCCGAGGGCACGAGATGCGGCCAGACGTCGGGGTGGCGCGCCTTCCAGCGTTCGAGACCGGCCAGCGCATCCGCCTGCCCGGCCGCCCGGCCGATCTCGATGAGGGGCTTGGAGCTCATCCGCCGCTTCGAGGGCTGGACCCGCGGAGGTTCATCGGCGGTCCTGGCATAGTTCGGCGGCCAGGGCGCATCGCCCAGTCCCTCGAGCTCGTGGCGGGCGGACATGTCCAGCAGCCCGTCGAGCGACCCGACCGCCTCGTCGATCCCCGCTCCCGGATCGCCATCCCGGGCAAACCGCTCTGGCACGGTCAGCACGGTGAACGCGGCCGGGTCGCAGGTCGCCACCTCCGC
>JANMRJ010000185.1:0-6461 GCA_031370985.1 Acidimicrobiales bacterium | reverse complement strand
CGAGCGAGGGGCGATGACCGCCTTCAGGGTGTGGGCACCCCGCTCCCGCAGTGTCGACCTCGTCCTGTGCGGCAGCAAGCGTCACCGCCTCGACGGGCCCGACGATCGGGGCTGGTACTCGCTGGAGGTGGCCGGCGCCGGCCCCGGCGACGACTATGCCTACTCCCTCGACGGGGGCCCGCCCCGGCCCGATCCGCGCTCGCCGTGGCAGCCGGAGGGCGTGCACGGCCCGTCGCGGCTGGTGGACCACGACGCGTTCGCCTGGACCGACCACGGCTGGCGGGGCGGTGTCGCCCTGGCCGACGCCGTGGTCTACGAACTGCACATCGACACGTTCACGCCTGGAGGTACCTACGAGTCGGCGATCGGGAAGCTCGACCACCTCGTCGACCTCGGTGTGACCACCGTCGAGCTGCTGCCCGTCGTGGAGTACCCGGGCCGGTGGGGATGGGGCTACGACGGCGTCGACCTCTACGCGCCGAACTCAATCGACGGCGGCCCTGAGGGCCTCAAGGGGCTGGTTGACGCTTGCCACGCCCGGGGCCTCGCGGTGGTCTTCGACGTTGTGTACAACCACCTCGGCCCGTCGGGGAACTACCTCGGCGAGTTCGGGCCGTATTTCACCGACCGGTACGGCACGCCGTGGGGCGAGGCGGTCAACCTCGACGGCGCCGACAGCGACCCGGTACGCGAGTTCGTGCTCGACAATGCGGTGATGTGGCTCCGGGACTACCACGCTGACGGCCTCCGCCTCGACGCGGTGCACGCCATCGTCGACACCTCGGCCACTCACATCCTGGAGGAGCTGGCCGTCCGGGTCGACCAGCTGGAGGGCAAGTTCCTGATCGCCGAGAGCGATCTGAACGACCCCCGCCTCGTCGCGGAGCGGGCCGCCGGCGGCTTTGGCCTCGCCGCCCAGTGGAGCGACGACTTCCACCACGCCCTCCACGCCCTCCTCACCGGGGAGCGGGCCGGTTACTACGCCGACTTCGGTTCGGTCGCCGACCTGGCCAAGGCGCTGCGCCAGGCTTTCGTGTACGACGGCGCCTACTCAGCCCACCGCCGGCGCCGGCACGGCCGCTCGCCGGCGGGCATCCCCCCGACGCGGTTCCTCGGCTACCTCCAGAACCACGACCACATCGGCAATCGGGCCCACGGCGAGCGCAGTTCGATGCTCCTGAGCGAGGCGCTGGTCAAGGTGGCGGCCGCCCTGGTCCTGCTCGGGCCGTCGGTGCCGATGCTGTTCCAGGGCGAGGAGTGGGGGGCAACGACGCCGTTCCTGTACTTCACCGACCACGACGACCCCGAGCTGGCCAAGGCCGTCACCGAGGGCCGCCGGCGGGAGTTTGCCGACTTCGGCTGGGATCCGGCCGATGTTCCCGACCCTCAGGACCCTGAGACATTCCGGCGGTCGAAGCTGGACTGGGACGAGCTGTCCCGGCCGCCCCATACCGGCCTCCTGGACTGGCACCGGCGTCTCATCGCCCTCCGGCGGGCGTCGCCGGGGTTGGCCGGCGACCCGGTCGAGGTGTCCTGGAGCGAGGAGGGCCGGTGGTTGGTGCTGACCCGGGGTCCACTCACCGTGGCCTGCAACTTCGGCCCCGGGCCGGCGACGGTCACCGTGCCCGAGGGCCGCACCGTTCTTTCGTCGGACGAGGGTGTCGAGGTTGACCCGAACACGGTCACTTTGCCGCCTGAGAGCGTCGTCGTCCGAGTGGTGGCGCGTCTGCACCATTGACCGTTCTGACGGTCGGGTGTATGCCAGGGGGGCGGGACGAGCACCGTCCCGTAGAGGGGGTAGGCAATGTCCCCAGCGCCGACGCTGACCCGTGATCGCCACGACGCCCGGCCCGTCCCGCTGCCGTACCCGACCGCGGACCTGCTGCTTCGGCTGACCAGGGAGATCGTGGTCGACTGGCAGCTTCCGTCCGACCAGGAGCGCAAGGGTTAGACCGGCCCCTCACGCTCCCGGCCCGCGTCAGCTCACGCTGGCGCGCTTCGGCGCGGCGCCGGTGGCCGCGGGCGTACCCCGCCTGGCCGCGAAGCTGAGGACGAGCAGGAGCAGGCCCACCACGGCCAGGCCGCCCATCGCCCCGATGGCGTAGCGCGCCGCGTCGTTCGCCCCGCCGGCGCCGAGGGCCTCGAACTGGGCCACGCGGGTGAAGATGTCCTGGGTGTGGGTGTTGGTGTCCCCGAAGCGGGTGTCGTCCCAGCCGACGATGGCGAACTCCTTCAGCGACGCCACGCCCGGGGGCTGGCGGATGTCGGCGCCCGTCCAGACCCCGATGCGCCGGCTGACCGAACGGTCGGTGAGCCGGGTGTTCTTCGACCAGGTATCGCCGTTGTCGGTGGAGAACGTGTAGTACACGTCGGTGGCGATGGCGCCCTTGTCGTCGCGGAAGTCCCACCACACCGCGTCGACCCGCCCGTCGGGCGTCACGTCGATGTTCGGCGTGACCTGCACGGCCAGCTCGGCCGGGTTGTCGTCGTTGAGCAGCTTGGGCTTGGTCCAGGTCTTCCCGGCGTCGGTCGAGCGCTGGTAGTAGATGTCTCGGTCGGCGGCCTTCGGCGACTGGTTGAGCTTGTCCTCGTAAATGATGTGGAGGCTGCCCTGGGGGCCGCCGGCCGGCGACCACTTCAGGATGTTGACGTGCTCGGTGTAGACGCTCGGGGGGCTGACATCGTTGAACTCGAACGTCGCGCCGCGGTCGGTGGTCCGCCCGAGCACGATGGGTTGCGGGGGGGCGGGCGTGATCCCGAGGGTGTTCAGCGGCCACACCACGTAGAGCGCGCCCTTGTCGTCGGTGGTCAGCGACGGGGCGTTGAAGCTCATGACGAACGGGACATCCTTCCCGGTGGCGTCCTTGATCATCTTCGGGTACTTGGCCTGGAGGTCGATCGGCTCGCCCCACGTGGCGCCGGCGTCGGTCGACACGGCCAGCATCGGTGCCCGCGGGAAGGCGGGGGTCAGCTGGTCGGGCAGGGCCTTGCGCCAGGTGACGTAGACGATGTCGGTCGGCCCCGAACTGTCGACGGCGACGGAGGAGACAGGCGTGTTGTTCTCGACGGCTGTGCCGGTGATGCCGCGGGCGTTGCGGACGATCGTGGTGGTCCAGCTGTCGCCCAGGTTCGTCGACCGGGCCATGAGCACGCTGATGTTGCCGCGCTGGCCGCCGTCCTGGGTGTCCCAGCCGTTGAGGCCGTAGTAGAGCGTGCTGTCCCGGCCCCAGGCGATGGGGGTCTCGGTCTGCATGCCGGCGGTGTTGAAGCAGAACGGGTACGACGGCAGGCTGGGGAGGGCGTCGAGGAGCTTCCAGCTCTGGCCGGCGTCGGCTGAGCGGAGCAACCGGCACGTGCGGGTGCGCATCTCCACTGCGGCGGCGACGACGTTGCGCTCGTTGGCCGGGTCGACCAGCAGGTAGGGAGCGGAGTAGGTGCGGGTGGGGGCGAGGTCATCGACGGTCGCCTGGACGGGGCTGGTGAGGCGGGGCTCCGAGGGAGCGGCGGAGACGGCCGCCGGGGCGGCCAGCACGGCGACGGTAAAGAGGCCGGCGAGGGCCCTCGATGCGCGCCTCACCTCGTCGACTTCTGCTGGCTGGCCACGGGCTGGGCGGCCCGGCGGCGGCTGGAGACGGCCGCGCCCCCGCCGGCGACGAACAGCGCGGCGCCGGCCACACCGAGGCCGACGAGCAGCACGGCGCCGGTGCTCACTGGCTTCTCCTCCAGGATGCCGACCTTCGCCTGGTCGGCGAGCGGGACCTCGGGCGGCCCGCCGAGCACGGGTGCGCCGCCTGAGCCGAGAATGGTGACCTCGCCGCGCGCCGGTATGCCGCGGATGTGGGTCTCGCTCGGTGCCAAGGTCTGGGTGGCGTAGAGGGCGTAGGTGCCGGCGGGGATGTTGTCGGGCAGCTTCACCGTGCCCGGCCCCCACAAGGCATACAGCTCCTCGTTCGGCTGGAAGGTGCCGAGGATCGGGCCGTCGACGCTGCCGGCGCGGACCTCCACCGGGTTGGTACGCCCGTAGCCGCGTGGGCCGAAGACGGTGACCTCCTGGCCGGCCTTGGCCTGGGCCGGGCTTACTTGGAGCTGGGCCACGTGGGGGGCGAAGGACGGCGTGGCCGAGGCGAGCACGAAGGCGCCGACCAGCAGTGCTCGTACCCCCCAGCGGAGCGCGGGTGTCGACATGCGAACACCTTTCTGGGAGAGATGACAAAGTTCGATACTTGCACATCGCAAGTAGCGCGTCGAGGCGTATGCCGATCAGGCCCCGTGGGAGGCGGTCCACGCCAGTAGCTGATCGGCCGGCCAGGCGTTCACGATGGACTCCGAGGGCACTCCGCACTCGGCGGCACGGACGCAGCCGTAGGCCTGCCACTCCAACTGCCCGGGGGCGTGGGCGTCGGTGTCGATCGACACCCGACAGCCGTCGGCGAGCACCTTGCGCAGCAGGGCGCGGGGCGGGTCGAGGCGTTCTGGCCGGCAGTTGATCTCGATGGCAGTGTCGGCCGCAGCGGCGGCGGCGAACACGGCCTCGGCGTCGAATTCGGACTGGGGGCGGCCCTTGCCGGTGACCATCCGCCCGGTGCAGTGGCCGAGGATGTCGACGTGGGGGTTGCGCACAGCGTTGATCATCCGCGGGGTCATGGCCCGCGAGTCCATGCGCAGCTTCGAGTGGACGCTGGCCACGACCACGTCGAGGCGGGCGAGGAGCTCGTCGGTCTGGTCGAGCGAACCGTCGTCGAGGATGTCGACCTCGATGCCGGTGAGAATCCGGAACGGGGCCAGCGTCTCGTTGATCTCGGCGACCAGGTCGAGCTGGGTGCAGAGGCGCTCGGCGGTCAGCCCGTTGGCCACCTTCAGGCGGGGGGAGTGGTCGGTGAGCACCACGTACTCATGACCGAGGTCGCGGGCCGCTCGGGCCATCTCGTCGATGGGGCTGCCGCCGTCGGACCAGTCCGAGTGGGTGTGGCAGTCGCCCCGCAGCAGAGCCCGGATCTCGGCGCTGCGCCCGCTCAGGACGACCGGATCCTGGTCCTCGAAGCCGCCGGCCTCCGCCTCCAGCTTGGCCAAGTAGGCCGGCGTGTGGCCGGCGATGGCTTCCATGGCCACCGTCTCGGTGGTCTGGCCGATGCCCGGCAGGTCCCGCAGCCGGCCGGTGGCGACCAGGCGGGCCAGTTTCTCCGGGTCGAGCTTGGCGATGGTGCCGGCGGCGCCCCGGAACGCCCGGACCCGGTAGGGCGGCGCGCCCGACCGCTCGAGGAGGTAGGCGATGCGCTGGAGGGCCTGTACGGGATCCAAAGGGGCGAGCGTAGCGCCGGCCCCGGCAAGTCGCTGGCAGGGTTCTGGCAGGGGGGTCGCCGGAGGCTGTCCCTGTCGGTCGGACACGCCGACCACGAACCGAAAGGAACCCCGAAATGATCAAGAAGGCCCTCGCCGCCATCGCCCTCGCCGTCTTCGGCACGGAGGTCGTGGCGGTCGGATCCTGGCGAGCCGCTGCTCGATGTCGGCGAGCCGGCCTGGGGGGCCATGACGAAAAGGGACGGTGTTGAGCAGCGAGGACACGGCGCGGCCTTGGCGGCGAGGTCTCGGTCGGGCACGGTCGTCGTCACCGTCGAGGTGTAGGCCGGGACCACCCCCCGGTCACCGGCGCGTACGGGAAGGGCACCGTGACCCCACGTCGTCGTCCTCGCCGACACATGGGAATGACGGCCGTACAGCGGGCCGGCGCCAGGCCGCGCCGGGCGGATGCACCGGCGGGCTTCCCGACGCCGAAATCGTCCTTTTCGGACATAGCCACATCCCGTGGGACGATGAAGGTATGGATGGTCAGCTCCCCTTCAAACCCGGCTCCCCGACCGAACGTCGGGTCCAGCCGTACCACACCCCGGGGACGCTCGATCTCGACGGCGACCGGGCGGTATCCCGGACCCACCTCGTTGAATGACGCGGCTCGGATGACGCGGGCGCGGCTGGCGCTGGCCAGTGCGATCACCGCCCTGTTGACGATCGCCGGCACGGCGGCCGCTGTCCGCGAGTTGGCCCCGGCCGGGTCCCCCGCGTTCGTCGCCGGCGGGCGGCTGGCCACAGCCGCGTCGAATGCGGCGCTTGCCCCCGTCGTACCGCCGGCGTCGCTGGGCCCCCGGGGCCTGTCCCTGTCGGACCCGAAGTCGATGGACGCCGCCCTGGCCGCCGCCGGCTACAAGTTCCCGCCCGGCGCCGGCGTGTACGCGGCCAAGATCACCAAGGAAGCCGGCGGCCTGGCCTACGACGACTACCAGGGCGGGGTCGGCGCCGTCGGTACCGACTTCTGGCCGGCGTCGTCGATCAAGGTGCTCGCCGCGATCGGGGCGCTGGAGTTCGTGGGTCAGCAGGGCTTTACGGGCGCGGCGACGGTGGCGTTCGACGGGGGATCGCCCAGCACCATCAAGTCGATCTACGACGCCGCCATCCGGGTCAGCTCC
>JANMRJ010000158.1:0-4771 GCA_031370985.1 Acidimicrobiales bacterium | reverse complement strand
CCTGAGCGACGGGCAATCGCTGACGATCAGCGGGACTGCAACAGATGTTGGCGGAGTGATTGCCGGCGTCGAGGTCTCCACTGATGGGGGGACGAGCTGGCACCCGGCATCGGGCACCTCCAACTGGACCTACACCTGGGCCGTCCATGGCAATCCGACGGCATCCATCAAGACACGAGCCGTCGATGACAGCGGCAACCTTGAGCCCAACAAGTCGGGGCCAACCGTCAACGTCGCTTGTCCCTGCTCCATCTTCGGGACATCATTGGTCCCGGCGAAGCCTGACGGTGGGGACCCCAACGCAGCGGAGGTCGGCGTGAAGTTCACGTCGGAGTCGTTCGGCACGATCAACGGGATCCGCTACTACAAGGTCGCCGGCAACTCGGGCACGCACGTCGGTAACCTGTGGACGGAGAGCGGGCAGCGCCTAGCGTCGGCTACCTTCACGGGCGAGACCACAACGGGCTGGCAGCAGGTCAGCTTCGCCACTCCGGTGCCCATTACTTCGGGCACAACCTATATCGCGTCCTATTTCGCGCCGACCGGCCACTATGCCAACGACGACAACTACTTCTATAACTTGCCCCAATCCCCAAACCTTGGCATCCCGATCGTCGACAGCCCGCCGTTGCACGCCCTGCGAGAGACAGCGACGCGTTCGAATGGCGTGTACACATACAGCCCATCGAGCGCCTTCCCCGCCACTGCCGATGTCGCCACCAACTACTGGGTTGATGTCATGTTCACCCCCCAGCCGGCACCTGGCACGACGACGAACGTCGTGGCCACCGGCGGGTACGCCTCAGCCGGGCTCACCTGGACCGCGCCGTCCACCGGTGGAGGGGTCACGACCTACACCGTCACGCCCTACATCGGTGCGGTGGCCCAGACCCCGACCGCGATTGCCGGCAACCCCGCTCCTACCTCAGGCACGGTGACAGGGCTCACCAACGGCACGGAGTACACCTTCACGGTCCGGGCCTCGAACCCCGCCGGCACGGGCGCTACCTCCGCGGCCTCGAACGCCGTCACCCCCTCCGCTACAGCTCCCGTCACCCAGAACGGGGGCTTCGAGAGCGGGCTCCCGCCGTGGGTCACCGGCGGGGTCGCGCCGCCCACCATCAACACCTTCGCCCACGCTGGGACCAAGTCGGCGCTGCTCGGAACCGTCCAACCCGCGACCCAGCCGAACGGTGACAGTTCGCTGGTGCAGACAATCACTGTCCCGACCGGCATCTCCCAGCTCAGCTTCTGGACCTGGACGGCGACGGCCGACAGCCTCTGTTCCGGAGCGGCCTGCACCTTCGACTGGCAGGAGGCGCAGATCCGCTCGACCCAAGGCAGCGTACTGGCCACCATCTTCAAGTCGAATACGAACACCCGGGCCTGGGCCCAGACCACTTTCGACACCACGCAGCTCGCCGGCCAGACCATCGTCCTCTACTTCAACGTGCATCAGGACGGAGCCAGCCCAGCAGACGACTCATGGATGTTCCTCGACGACGTGGTCCTCGCCACCACCGGCCCGCCGGTCGTGCCGGGCGCACCGACCGGCGTCAGCGCCACGCCGGCCAGCGGGTCGGCCTCGGTCACCTGGACCGCCCCGTCGAACGGTGGGAGCGCCATCAGCGGCTACACGGTCACGCCCTTCATCGGCTCCACCGCCCAGTCGCCCGTGCAGGTGTCGGGCTCGCCGGCGCCGACGTCGGCGGTCGTCACCGGGCTGCTGTCAGGTCAGGCGTACACGTTCAAGGTGTCGGCCACAAACGCAGCAGGCACGGGCCCCCTGTCGGCGGCATCGAACGTCGTCACTATCCCGGCGGCGACGAAGCCGGCGCCACCGACCAACGTGGTCGCCACTGCCGGCAACCTCCAGGCATTCGTTTCTTGGACGGCCCCAGCCGATGGCGGTAGCCCGATCACGAGCTACACCGTCACCGGCTTCCCCCAGAGTGGGGGCGGCGCCCACCCAATCTCGACGGTGAACGGATCACCTCCACCAACGTCATTGACGATGACAGGGTTGTCCGACGGGGTCTCCTACGCGTTCTCGGTCGTGGCCAACAACTCCATCGGCCCGAGCAACCCCTCGACCTTGTCCGCCCCCGTGACGCCGGGGACGCTGCCGTCGGCGCCGACCAACGTCACCGCTGTCGCGGGCGTGGCCGCAGCCACTGTCTCGTGGACCGCGCCTGCTGACGGCGGGAACCCGATCACGAGCTACATCGTCACCCCCTATCTCGGAGCCGCGGCGCAGGTGCCGACCACCGTCACGGGCGCGCCTCCGTCGACCAGTCTCACCATCGCCCTGAACCCGGGCGCCAGCTACACCTTCACCGTCGCCGCCACCAACCGGATCGGGACCGGCCCGGTTTCGAACCAGTCGAACGCGGTCACTCCAACCACGCGGACCGCCCCTGAAACGCCAACCAGTGTCACGGCGGTGCCTGGCGACGCGACGGCCACCGTCTCATGGACCGCGCCCGCCGACGGTGGCAGCCCGATCACGAGCTACGTGGTGACGCCATATGTCGGCACGACGGCCCAACCGACTCAAGCGGTCACTGGGAACCCGCCCGCCACATCGCTCGTCATCGCCGGCGTCAACGGCACCACCTACACGTTCAAGGTCAGCGCAAACAATGCCATCGGGACAAGCGCGGCGTCGGTCGCTTCGGGGCCCGTCACGCCGGGACCTGTGCCTGGCTTGCCGACCGGGGTGAGCGCATCACCCAGGAACGCATCCGCGGTTGTTTCGTGGACCGCGCCGGCGAACGGGGCCAACCCCATCACGAGCTTCACGGTGACGCCCTTCGTCGGCGGGAACCCGCTTCCTGCGACGACAGCGGCGGCTTCCGCCGTGGCTGTCACGGTGAACGGGCTCGTGAACGGAACGACCTACACCTTCAGGGTGGCCGCGGTCAACGCTGTGGGCACGGGCACGCCGTCTGCCGCCTCGAACCCGGTGGCGCCGAGCGCCGGGGCGCCGACCTGCCCCTGCACGGTGTTCGGCTCGACCGCGCCCACGTCGCCTGACTCCGGCGACGCCCAGTCGGCGGTGCTCGGCGTGGCCTTCACGTCCGATACTGACGGCTTCGTGACCGGGGTGCGCTTCTACAAGTCGGCAGCCAACGTCGGTACGCACATCGGAACCTTGTGGTCGGCCACCGGAACCTCCCTCGCCTCGGCGACGTTCACCGCCGAGTCAGCCACGGGCTGGCAGCAGGTGAGCTTCGCCAGCCCGGTCGCAGTGACTGCCGGGACGAGGTATGTGGCGTCCTACCTCGCACCGGTCGGCCGCTACGCTTTCACCGGTAGCGGGCTCCTGGCCGGCGCCGACCGCCCGCCCTTGCACGTCCTGCCGGACTCCACGACGCCGAACGGTCTGTACCAGTACAGCGCCACCAATGTTTTCCCAACCGGGACCTACCAGGCCACCAACTACTGGGTTGACCCGATCTTCTCGCTCGTCACGACGCCGACTGCGCCCACGAACGTGGTCGCCACGCCCGGTGATGGGTCAGCCACCGTGTCCTGGACGGCGCCGACGGCGAACAACAGTCCCATCACCAGCTACGTCGTCACCCCGTTCATCGGCACGGTTGCGCAAACATCAACGGTCGTGTCCGGTTCACCGCCGGCCCCGTCGGCAACCCTCACCGGTCTCACCAATGGGACCAGCTACACGGTCAAGGTCGCGGCCACAAATAGCGCCGGCGCAGGTCCGTCGTCGGCCGCATCAGCGCCCTTCACGCCGCGCGCCGCGCCGACACCATGCCCCTGCACGATCCTGGGTTCGGCCACGCCAGCCACGCCAGACTCGGGCGATACCACGTCTGTTGTGTTGGGGGTCGCCTTCACGGCGGAGAACGATGGCTACGTGACCGCCATTCGCTTCTACAAGTCTGCCGCCAACACGGGTACCCACACCGGGTCGCTGTGGTCGGCGGCTGGCACGCTTCTGGCCTCGGCGACCTTCACCGGCGAGACCGCCTCGGGTTGGCAGCAGGCGAGCCTGGACTCGCCGGTGGCCGTGACGGCCGGGGCCACGTACGTCGCCTCGTACCGGGCACCGGTTGGCAGGTATGCCTATACGGCCAATGGTTTCTCCGCAGCCGGAATCGACAACCCGCCGCTCCACGCCCTTCGGTCTGGGAGCACGCCCAACGGGAACGGCGTCTACGCCTATAGCGGATCCAACGTCTTCCCGACCAACTCGTACAACGCCACCAACTACTGGGTTGATGTCGTGTATTCACAGACCATCTTGGTCACCGCGCCCGGGGCTCCGACCGGAGTCGCGGCGACAGGAGGCGAGGCCTCGGCCTCGGTCACCTGGACCGCGCCGGGGAACGGCGGTAGTCCGATTACCAGCTATACCGTCACGCCGTTCATAGGGGCGACCGCCCAGTCGAGCACGGTCGTTTCCGGGGCACCGCCAGCGACCTCGGCCGCGGTGAACGGTCTTACGAACGGCATCGCGTATACGTTCAAGGTTTCTGCTACCAACTCGGTGGGTGCCGGCGCCTCTTCTGCGGCTTCGAACCTTGTCACGCCGGCTGCGTGCCCCTGCACGGTGCTCGGGACGGCCGCACCGGCTGTGGTCGACTCGGGTGACACAGACGCCGTCGTGCTGGGGATGGCGTTCACCGCAGACCGCGCCGGTCAGGTGACCGGCGTCCGGTTCTACAAGTCAGCAGCCAACACGGGTACCCACGTGGGGGCGCTGTGGTCAGCCAATGGCACGCTTCTTGCCTCGGCCACGTTCGTC
>JANMRJ010000135.1:0-2977 GCA_031370985.1 Acidimicrobiales bacterium | reverse complement strand
GCTGAGCGGCGAAGGTCGTACTTCGTTCGCTCGAGGCGCCAGGAGGCCCCAATGGATGACCGCCACCGTGACGTAGCGTTGTTCCGCTACTCCCTCATCCGGGAGGCGGCCGACCCGGCTTTGACCAAGGCAGAGCGGGGCCTGCTGGTGCGCGCCCTGGCCGAGCGCGACCACACCGGCCCCGGCGGTGAGCGGGTGCACGTCTCCCGCAACACCCTCGACCGCTGGATCCGCAACTGGCGAGCGGGCGGCTACGAGGCCCTGGTGCCGGCCTCCCGCGCAGCGGAGGCGACGACAGCGGTCGCCATGTTGGACCTGGCCGTCAAGCTCAAGGGTGAGGCACCCCGGCGCACCGCGGCCCAGGTGGCCGAGGTGATCTCGGCCTCCGAAGGCTGGGGACCGTCGGCGCGCACCATCCAGCGCCTGTTCGCCCGCCTGGGTTTGAACACCCGGCCCGACGGCACGCCGCCGGAGGCCTTCGGCCGGTTCGAGGCCGCTGCCGCCAACGACCGCTGGACGGGCGACGCCCTGCACGGACCGGTCGTCGGGGCCCGGTCGGTGATCCCGGTGACCATCAACACCAGTCCACCGGCATCGATCAGCGGGCGGACGAGGCTGAGCCCGCTGCCCAGCGGGGGGCCGAGGTCGAGGTCGAGGAGCACCACCACGGGGGCCAGTGGCCGGGCCGTGGGTCCTCGGCCGGCTCGGCAACCCCAGCCGGTCGCCGCCGGCGCCGGTCAGCCCGCGGCCATTGCCGCTGGCGCGCTGGCGGACCGACCCGGCCTTGAACCGCCTCGACCCTGATCGACTCGACCACCTGTCGCATCGATGACTTACGGCCCGTCGGCAGCGGCCTGGAGGGCAGCGAGGTCCAGCTTCTTCATGCCGAACATGGCCCGCATCGCCCGCTCGCCGCGACTCGTGTCGGGGTCGTTGAGGATCTCCAGCATCCCTTGCGGGCAGACCTGCCAGCACAGGCCGTAGCGGTCCTTCAGCCACCCGCACTGGGCCTCCTGGCCACCGTCGGTCAGCTTGTCCCAGTAGTAGTCGACCTCCTCCTGGTCGGCGCAGTGGATGAGGAGCGACACCGCCTCGGTGAAGGTAAAATAGGGGCCGCCGTTGAGGGCGGTGTACTCCTGACCGTCGAGCACGAAGTCCACAGTGAGCACCGTGCCCGCCGGCATGGGGCCCGCGTCGTTGTAGTGGGTCACGTTCGTCACCTTGGAGTTGGGGAACACCGAGACGTAGAACTCGGCGGCCTCCAGGCCCTGCGTGTCGAACCAAAGGCTGGGGGTGATCCGGGGCATCTTCTCTCCTGTCGTTGGGGTCTTGATACTGACGCCGTGGTCGCGCCGGACTCATCGAACCGGGCCGGCGTCAGGTCAGCCGGCGCTCGGACTCGACGAACATCGGCATCCCGTCGGGACCGGCGGCAGGAACCACGACGCCCAGGTCATGCCACTGATTCACCATGCCCTGGAACCCGCTCACGCCTCGGCTCCAGAACTCCGAGGTCTCCGATGTCGCCGACGGGAACACCTGGTACGGCCGCTGCGCGGGCCACCACCCGAGCTGGGACTGGGCATCGACACTGCACGCCAGGAAGTCAGCCTGCCACGGCACCGCGTTCGCGGCCGTCAGCTCCCCCGGCTGATGGGTGGCGGCGTCGACCCGGAACGGCGCGCTGTAGGTCTCCCTGGTAACCATGAGCGAGCCGATCTCGATCCCCGGGTAGAACGGCCCGCCCGAGCACGCCTCCAGGCTGACGCGATCGAGGGCGTCGGGGGCCAGCTCCTTGACGGCCTTCGGCTTCTTCAGGTCGTTCACGAAGTCACCGGCCGCCCAGCGCTTCAGCACCGCGTACTGGGCGGCTGTCGGGCGCAGGACCAGGTTCTGCGACATGACGTAGTCGCTGTGGTGGAGCCGGGGCATCATCCCGAACTCCGGGTCGGTGGCGTCGGGCGGCTGACCGGGATCCCGCAGGACGCCGAGAACCAATTCACGGGCGAAGACGGCGTCGGGTGACGGGTCGGCGAGCTGGTCCCACCGGTTCGTGAAGTCGCCAAAGCCCGAGAAGGGGCCGTGGCCCTGGCGCCCCAGTTCCAGCACCCACTGGTAGCCGAGGGCCCGCTGCAGGATGGGCTGGACGTGCCGGGTGAAGGAGATCGGGTCGGGGGCCGCGCGCCAGCCCCGCTCGACCGCGGCCTGGAACGCCACGTCGTAGAGGGTGACGAAGTTCGCAATGCCCGGGGCGAAGTCGGGCGGGGCGGAAACGAGCCACGCCGGGGTCGCGGCCACCGCCCGGCGAGTGCCGACTTTCACCGTGGCCGTCACCGGGCCGTCGGAGACATCGTCGAACCAGTTGTCGTTGTTGGCGAAGTGGTCGATCGGGGCCCGGGTGCCCCGGGGCGAGACGCCCGACATCCCGAACCCGCCCAGGACCAGCAAGCGCCCAGTGGCGTCGGTACGCATCTCCCCGAGCGGGACCTTGGTGCCCAGGAACGAGCCCGAGTCGAAGCCGGCCACCCCGGCGCCGGCAGTCAACATCCGGGGGCCGGGGTCGATGACCAGGGACGCCCGGTCGGGCTGGCTGGCGTTGCGCACCCGGGGCGCGTCGCCTGGCCGCCTGGCCGGCGCCGGCGGGAACGCCGGCGCGGCGCCCTTCCGGTTGGCCACGTGGACGGTCCACTCGACCGTGGCGTCGGCCGCGGTGACCTCCTTGGCCGACCGCAGGGAGCCGTCGCCGGCCCGTGAGACCCGGAAGATCCGGAAGCGGGCGGCTTGGCGGAGCAGCCGGCCGGCGGCGTCGCGGTACTGCGCCGGCGGGCCGGCGCCGGGCTCGGGACCCACGAAGAAGTCGGGGCTGTTCCCGACCCGGGCAATGCCGATCGCCGGGTGGACCTCGAACGTCGTCGTTGCCATCTCGCCCCCTCACCGCGCCCTGGGCCCACGGTACGCCGGCCGGCGCAGGCGTGCT
>JANMRJ010000133.1:0-5272 GCA_031370985.1 Acidimicrobiales bacterium | reverse complement strand
ATTCGCCGGTCGAACAGCTCTGGCCCGGTGCGAACGGCCCGATGCAGGAGTCGAGCGCGAGGTACTGGGTCGCACGAAAGCTGAAGGGTCCGATCCGGTAGTCGATCTCGACCCCGCGGAATCCGTACCGCCCCGGCGTTGCCGCAGACACAACGAGCATCAGGGTGGAGCCGCGGTCGGCCGACGTGTTCGACGGAACGACCACCGGCAGGTCGCCCAACGCGCCGCCGTAGGTCTCGTCCGCGGCCTCGTTCGCCAATAGCGTGCGGTCGCCCCATCCGATCGGGGACAAACCGGCCGGCACGATCCCGACGACGGCACGCTCGACCGTCAGGCCCGGCGTCAGCTCGAGCGGCCGCACGGCCTCGACCGTTGCGTCGACCGGCCATGAGTCCACCAGGGTCACCGTTCCGAAGTACAACGGCGCTCCGGTGACCACCGAGTCCGTCGGGTCATTGGCGACCGAGCTGTAACCCTGGTTGGCCGCGCGGAGATCGAGCCCGAGCGGGCCGTCATCGGATGGGTCGCGGAGCGGGCCGCCGGGATAGCGCAGAACCCCGGCCACGTTCAGGCCGACGACGGCCAGCAACCCGACCAGAGCGATCGCGAGCAAGCGTTTCGGGCGACGAAGGCGAACTGCCGGTGAGCCACCGTGGAGGTCCTCCACGCCCGGGCCGGCTTCCGCGTTCGGATCGAGCGAAGGCGTCATCGACGGGAGTCTCGGTCATGGCCGTCTTGTCACCGTCTTGAGGTGGTGACGGGGGCGGGCGGTCGATTCATCGATGCCCGGGCGTCGTGATCGCCGATCCAGAGCGCGAACGCGAGCCGGTGCTGGGCCTCGCCGCCGCCGCGGCCGGGGGCGCCCTTCACGACGGCATCGAGCTCGAGCAGGCCGTCGATCGCGGCGATGAGCTCGGCCGGGTGCCATTTGCGCGCCTGCTCGGCAAGCCGGCGGGCGCGGAATTCGCTCTTGATCCCCATCGCGAGGGCCGCCGCGCCCAGGGACTTCGCGCCCGGCATTCGATCGAGGAGCTCGAGCAGCTCGCGGATCCGGCGATGGAGGACGACGACGATGACCGGCTCGGCCATCGATTCGGCAAGCGCGTCGAGCAGCCGGAGGGCCTTCGGCGCGTCACGCTCGGCAACTGCGTCGGCGAGCGCCCACGCGCTGCCCGGCACCGCCTCCGACACGAGGTCCCGGACATCGTCCGGCGAGACGACTCCGTCCGGCCGGTAGAGGGCGAGCTTGTCGAGCTCCATCGACGCCCGACGCGTCTGGTCGCGCCGGTCGGCATCGCCCTCCCGGACGAAGCCGCCGACCCGGGTCGCGAGCTCCTTCGCCGCCCCGACCCCCAGCCGGATCCCGCGATCTTGCGCTTCGCCGTCGACCCACGCCGCGAGCGCGCCCTCCTTCGGCGACTCGATCCCGCGGACCGCGCCGCCGGCGCCTCGGATCGCCTCGGCGAGCTTCGTCTGGCCCGGGAACTTCGCGCCGCTCTGGCTCTGCTCGACGATCACGAGGGCGTTGCCGTCGGCGACGAGCGGGATCGTCGCGAGCAGGGCGTCGCGGTCCTCGTTCGACACAGTCAGGGCGCCGGCATTCGTGACGACCGCGAGCGTCCCGCCCCCGAACATCGTGGCGGTCGCCACGCGGCTGTGAATCTCGCCGATCTGGGCGCTGGCGCTGTTGCGCGAGCCGCGCAGGTCCCAGCGCTCGAGCGGCTCGCCGCCGTCGGCGACCGCCTGCCCGAACCGGCGCACGGCCCGATCGATCGTCAGGTCGTCATCGCCGAAGAAGTACGCGACGCGGGCAATCGTCATCCGCCCGATGGTATCCCGCAGCTGAACGCACCCGCCGGCGGCGTCAGGCGCGGGATCGAGAGGACGGCAGCCGCAACCTGCGGCCCGGCGCGAACCGGGGTGAGGGCGGCCTTCCGAGCGCCGGTCGTCGCGACCGCGATCACGCCGTCGGTCGCGATCGTCACCGTCACCGATCCGTCCGTGTCGGTCCGGAGGACCCGGGCGCCGGTCGCCGCGAGACGCTCGATCGTCGACCGGGCCGGATGTCCGTACGGGTTGCCGGCCCCGGCCGACGCGATCGCGACGCGCGGCCGCACCGCATCGAGGAACGCCGGGGTCGACGCGGTCGCGCTGCCATGGTGGGCGACCTTGAGGATGTCGATGGGCGGCAGCCCGCGCTTGGCGAGGAGCGGGTCGACGTCATCCTCGACATCGCCGGTCAGCAGGAACCGCCGACCGGCGACCTCGCCCAGCAACACGATCGAGACGTCGTTGATCCCGCGGCCGGCATCCGGCGGCTCGCGCGGAACACGGCCGAGATCCGGCCACAGGACCTGGAAGCGGATGTCGTCGAGGGCAATCCGCGCGCCGGTCGACAGGATCCCGTCGAGTGGCGCCGACGAACCGCCGACATCGTGGGCGACCGCGCGGTAGCCGGGCCCGGGTCCGCGCATGCCCGTCTCGTAGATCCGCCCGACCCGGTAGCGCTCGAGGAGGATCGGCAGACCCGCGACGTGATCCTCATGCGGGTGGGTCAGGACGACGATGTCGATCCGGCGGTCCCACGGCGGCAGCCGCCGGTCGAGCTCGACGAGCAGCCGATCCGGATCCGGGCCGCCGTCGATCAGCATCCGGCCGCCGCGGCCGCCCTCAACGAGGATCGAGTCGCCTTGACCGACGTCGAGGACGGTGATCCGCGTCGCACCGTCGACCCGATGGGCGGCCGCCAGCCCGAGCCCGCCGAGCGCGACCGCGAGGGCCGCGGCGGCGAGCCGCTCAAGACCGCGCGGTGGCCGGCGTGGCGCCGTGACGGAGGGGGAGCGTGGAGCGGTCGGCCGCGACAACACGGTCGAGCGCGACGAGCCGGCTCCGCGCGCCGGCCGGGGAGATCGCCGCCTTCGGATCAGGACGATGGCCAGGGGCGCGACGGCAACGGCGACGCCCGTCACGACCGTCCAAGGAGGATCGATCGTGAGGCTGGCGATCGGGAGGCCCGCGCCCCACCGGATCACCGTGCACATCAGCGTCAGGAGGGCCCACGCCGGGAGTCCGGCGACTATCGCGACGATCCCCGGACCGCCGAGCACGGCGACCGCCCCGCCGAGCAGGGCGACCAGCGCCGCAGCCATGGCCGGGGCCACGAGCGGGACGACTGCGAGGTTGATGAGCGGGGAGATGATCGCCAGTCGTCCGAAGGTCGCGAGGACGACCGGGAGCGTGGCCGCCTGGGCCGCGAGCGATACCGCCAGCGACTCGACCAACCAGCTTGGCAGGCGTCCGCCGGTCACGGTCCGGAGGCGCCGGTCGATGCGGTCCGACCAGGCAAGGATCCCGGCCGTTGCGAGTGTCGAGAGCTGGAACCCGGCGTCGAGGACGAGCGACGGCTCGACCACGAGCAGGATCGCGGCCGCCCAGCCGAGCGCGGCGGCGGCGCGGCCTGCTCGCCCGCTCTCGCGCGCAATCAGCACGACGCCGGCCATCGCGGCCGCCCGGACGACCGACGCGGAGGCACCAGCGAACAGGACGTAGACGACGATCGCGAGCGCGAGGATGACCGACCGGCGGCGGCGGCCGAATCCACGGGCCAGAGCGGCGACCGTCGCGGCCACGATCGCGATGTTCCAGCCCGAGATCGCGACGACGTGACTGGCCCCGACCGTCGTGAAGTCCGCGGCAAGATCCCGGTCGACGCGATCGCGCAATCCGATGACGATCCCGGCAGCGAGTCCGGCCTCGGGCTCCGGAATCGCCGCGGCGAGTGCGTCGCCGGCCCCGCGCCGGAGCCGCTCCAGGGCGGCCGTCGGGCCGTCCACCGAACCCGCCACCGCGAGCGATCGCGATTGAATGGTCGCGACGACGGCGATCCGGCGGAGGTAGTCGCCATACGGCCCGACCGGCGGCGCCCGGAGCGATCCGTCAATCGTGACGATGAGGCCCGGCTCGATCTCGGGATAGCGCGGCAGCGTGGCCGCGACGAGCCAGGATGGACCGGTCGCCGCGCCGTCCTCGGTGAGCCGGAGGGTGGCGAGCTGCTGGCCGTCCCGATCGGACCCACGCGCCTCGACCGTCGCGGTCCACGGCCCGCTCCCGCCGGGCAGGGCGCCTTCGGGCTCCGTGGCCCCGACGAGCGGGTTCGCGAGGAGCCGAACGCCGATGGCCAGCGCACCGGCCGCGCTTGCCAGGGCGGCGCTCCGCGTTGTTGACCGCCGGCTGCCGGCGGAGGCCGTCGCGCCAGACGAGCCGCCGCGCCACCGCGCGGCCGCACCGGCGATCGGCATCGCGGACCGCACGCCGAGCGCCATGAGGGCCGCCGCGACCGCGACGATCGGCGATCCGGCCTCGGGCGCGACCAGCGCGGCGAACGTCGCCCCGATCGCCAGCCAGCCGCTCGCGGTCACCGCCAGCCCGGGTGGCTCGACGGCCGCCGACCAGTCACCGCACGATCACGAGGTTCTTGACCTTGTCGAACGTCGCCTGCCCGAGGATCTTCCTCGTCCGGAGGTCGTCGACCGACGTGAACGGCTGTTCGTCCCGCGCGGCAACGATCTTCGCCGCGGTCACCGGCCCGATCCCCGGCAACGCGTCGAGCTCTGCCGCCGTGGCATGGTTCAGGTCGACGGGGCCGCTGCGTCCGGCCGGGCTCGCACCGGGTTCGGTGACTCGAGCGGTCGGAGCGGCTGCCACGTCATCACGCGACGGCACGATCACCTGGTCGCCGTCCTTGAGGAGCGCGGCGAGGTTCAGGCGCAGGCCGACGCGATCCGGCGCGACCCGCGGGCCGTATCCTCCCGCTGCAGCGATCGCGTCCGCGATCCGCGAGCCTGGAGCAAGGTGGACGATCCCGGGTCGAACGACCGCGCCCTGGACGTCGACCACGAGATCATCCGCGACCGCCGAGGACCGCGGCCGATCGAGCCCGGCGACCACCCGATCCGATCCCACCGGCAGTGGCCCGCCGCCTTCGACGACGAGCGACCCGCTCCCGTTCGTCGCCACGAGCCAGATCGCCGTACCGGCCACGAGCGCCGCACCGACCAGGGCCGCGACGATCCAGGTCGATCGTGGCCCGGCGGCCGATCGTCGCTCCGGATCCGTACCGCCCGCCACGGGCGAACTGTCTTCGATGGCGCGCCACGGCGCGGACGAATGGTCCATCGGTCCTCCTCGGCGGGAGGCATGCGATCGACGTGCCGGGCGAGGCCGACGAGCCTTGCGGACAGCACGACGCCCCGCGACGTTGGGGGCACTTCCG
>JANMRJ010000127.1:0-1590 GCA_031370985.1 Acidimicrobiales bacterium | reverse complement strand
CCCGCCCGCCCCGCCCCTGCCGGCCACGGCCAGCGCGACGGTCATGTTGGTGGCCACCCCGGTGTCACCGGATGCTGCGTCGGAGTCGACCAGGGCGCCGGAGGTGGCCAGGGAGGCCACCACGGAACGCACGGTGGCGTTGCCGGTGGCCCCGGTGACGCCCGAGTTGCCGCTGAGGGCCACGCCCCGCGTGGCTGTGACGGCACCGGTGACCCCCGAGGCCCCGGAGTTACCAGAGACCGCTGTGGGGCTGGCCGTGCCCCGGCTGCTGGCCGCGCCGGTGTTGCCGGTGTTGGTGGCACTGGCCTGGCTGGTGGCGTCGCCGGAGAAGCCGCTGAAGGCGGTGGGGGCCACGACGAGGGTCGACGCCGCCCCGGCGCCGCCGTTGGCCGCCCCGGTGAGCACCGAGGAGCCGCCCGTCGCTGTGGTGGCGCCGGTGGAGGTGCCGACGGTGAGGGTGTTGGCGGCGAAGCCACCGTTGCCGGCCGCGCCGACGGCGATGCCGCCGGAACCGCCGTCGCCGGCCAGGGCGAAGCCGTCGGTCACGTTGGCCGCGTCGCCGCTGGTGCCAGAGGTGGCATCGGAGGCGGCGGAGGCGCCGGAGTTGGCGCCGGCGGCGACCACCCCCATGGCGGTGGCCACGCCGGTGGCCCCGGTGTCACCCGATGCCCCGCTGGTTGCGTTGTTGCGGGAGGAACTGGCCGCCCCGGTGGCCCCCGAGTTGCCCGAGTTGCCGCTGACGGCGATGGGGCTGGCGGTGGCCGCCGCGGCCGAGGTGCCGGTGTTGCCGGTGTTGGTGGCACTGGCCTGGCTGTCGGAGGCGCCGCTGTCGCCAGCGTCGGCGGTGGGGGCCAGGTTGGCGGTGGCCGCCCCGCCGGCGGCGCCGTTGGCCGCCTCGGTGTTCACCGAGGAGCCGCCCGTGGCGACGGTGGCGCCGGTGACACCGGGGGAGGCCCCGGCGGTGATGGTGTTGCGGGCGCTGCCGCCGGAGCCGGAGGCGCCGGTGGCCACCCCGCCCAGGCCGCCGGTGCCGCCGATGGCGGTGGCGACGCTCAGGTTGGCCGCGTCGCCGCTGTCGCCGCTGTCGGCGTCGGAGGCGGCGCCGGCACCGGAGTTCGATGCCGAGACGGCGATGCCCCTGGCCGTGGCGTCACCGGTGGCCCCGGTGATGCCAGAGGCGCCGGAGGTGGCTCGAGCCAAGACCACGAGCGCAGGGGGCGCCGGGGGCGGGGTCGCGGTGGTCGCGGCCCGGCCCGTGGCACCGGAGGCGCCGGAGGCGCCGCTCACCGCGATCGGGCTGGAGGTCGAGGTGGCGCTCGATGCGCCGGTGTTGCCGGTGTTAGTGGCGCTGGCCTGGCTGTCGGCGTCGCCGGAGAAGCCCGAGAAGGCCTTGGGGGTGACGGTGAGGTTGGCCGCCCCGCCAGCGGCGCCGTTGGCCTGGGCGGTGGTCACACTCGAGCCGCCCGCCGCAGAGGTGGTGCCCGTGACCCGACCGCCGGTGATGGTGTTGGCCGCCAGGCCGCCGTTGCCGGCCGCCGGGTCGGCGATGCCCCCCGAGCCGCCGGCCGCGCCGATGACCAGGGCGTCGAT
>JANMRJ010000102.1:0-2269 GCA_031370985.1 Acidimicrobiales bacterium | reverse complement strand
GGCCGGTCGCGGGCCAGGGCCCGAGCGGCCCCCAGGGCGGGAGGCAGGGCGGGAGGCAGCGCAAGGTGACCGACCTCCTCAAGCTGCTCGACGCCGCCCCCCGGATGATCCACCGGCGGTCGCTCATTGTGCTCGTCTCCGACTTCATCAGCGCGCCCGGCTGGGAGCGGTCACTGTTGCGCCTCACCGAACGCCATGAGGTGGTGGCCCTCCGCCTGGTCGACCGGCGGGAGTTCGAGTTGCCCGACGCCGGCCTGATCGTCGTCGAGGACGCCGAGACCGGCGAGCAGCTCATGGTCGACTCCAGTGACCCGGAGTTCCGGCGCCGGCTCCAGGCTGCCGGCGAGGCCCAGGAGGCTGCGGTGCGTGACGCGGTTCGGCGGGCCGGCGTCGACCTCCACGTCATCTCGACCGACGACGATCTCGTGGCCGCGTTCGTCCGCATCGTCGGCTCGCGCAGGCGAGGGCGGGGCCGATGACGTTCGGGTCGCCGTGGATGCTCGCCCTGCTGGGGGCGGTGCCGGCGATGGTGGCCGCCTACGTCAAGTCCCGGCGCCGGCGGGCGCGACGGGCCGCCGCCCTTGCCGAGCAGGCCCTGGTGGCCACCGCGGCATCGTCGCGGATGCGCGTCCGGCGCCACGTGCCCTTCGGCCTCTTCGCCGCCGCGCTGACCGTGCTCCTCGTGGGTATGGCCCGGCCCATGACCACGGTGCAGACGCCAAAGCGGGAGGGAACCGTCATCCTGGCCATGGACGTGTCGAACAGCATGAACGCCGACGATGTCAAGCCGACCCGCATCGAGGCGGCCAAGGCCGCGGCCCGGGCGTTCATCGAACGCCAGCCCCCAGCAGTGAAGGTCGGCGTGGTGGCCTTCGGCGACGGGGCGGTCATCGTGCAGGCGCCGACGGCCGAGCACGCCGATGCGGTCAAGGCGATCGACCGCTTGTCGGTCGCCGGCGGCACCTCGTTGGGGCTGGGACTGGTGTCGTCGCTCAGCGCCATCGCCGGCAAGGCCGTCACCATCGACGCGGCGGCCTTGGCCAGTGACTCGGCCCAGGTCGTCGACATCGGCTTCTTCGGGTCGGCCACGATCGTGCTGCTGTCCGACGGGGAGCAGACCGGCCAGCCCGACCCGCTGTCCGTCGCCGAGGTCGCCTCTGTTGCCGGCGTGCGCGTCCACACCATCGGGATCGGTACCGCCGCCGGCGTCGTCGTGCAGATCGACGGTTTCAGTGTGGCCACCGCGCTCGACGCCGACCTGCTTGAGCAGGTGGCCCAGCTCACCGACGGGACCTACCACGAGGGGGACGACGCCGCCGCCCTGGCCGAGATCTCCCGCTCAATCGATCTGCGGTTCAAGCTTGTCTCGGAACACATCGAGATCACCGGCCTGTTCTCCGCCGCCGGCATCGTGCTGCTCTTCGCCGGCGCCTTGCTCTCGGTCCTCTGGTTCGGACGGGTGGTCTGACCGTGACCTTCGCCTGGCCCTTCCTCCTGCTCATGGCCCTCGCCATCCCGGTCGTGCTCGGGACGTATCTGCTGACCATGCGCCGCCGGCGCAAGCAAGCGCTGAGCTATTCGAGCGTCGCCCTGTTGCGCTCGGTGCTCCCTCGCCGGTCACGCTGGCGCCGGCACCTGCCCGTGGCGATGCTGCTCTCCAGCCTCGGCGTGCTGGCTGTCGCCGCCGCCCGCCCGCAGATGATCCGCGACGTTCCTATCGGCAAGACATCGATCATTCTCGCCCTCGACGTGTCGCGCTCGATGTGCGCGTCCGATGTCGACCCGAACCGGATGACGGTGGCCCAGCGATCCGCTCGAGCATTCGTCAACGACCAGCCGGCTGGCAGCAGGATGGGCCTCGTTGTCTTCGCGGGCTTCGCCCAGCTCGCCGTGCCCCCGACCACCAACCACGCCACGCTGCTGACCGCCATCGACGGGCTCACCACCGCCCGGGGCACCGCCATCGGTTCCGCCATGCTGAAGGCGATCGACGCCATCGCCGAGGTGAACAGCGAGGTGAAGCCGGTCGGCGACGCCGGCGTGGCCGTCGCCCCGAGAGCCCCCGGAGCGGGAGCCCCGCCCTCCGCCC
The DNA here is from genome assembly GCA_031370985.1 of Acidimicrobiales bacterium. Lineage (GTDB taxonomy): Bacteria > Actinomycetota > Acidimicrobiia > Acidimicrobiales > AC-14 > CADCTB01. Next base: position 180 of record JANMRJ010000102.1, on the reverse strand, counting down.
CGCCTGGCATCGGCGGCTTCGTCCCCGACATCGTGGTCCTGCTCACCGACGGTGCCAACACCCGGGGCATCTCCCCGCTCGACGCCGTGCCCTTCGCCGTCGAACGGCGGGTGCGCGTCTACACGATTGGGTTCGGCACCACGCAGCCCGCCCAGCTGGTGTGCTCGGCGCAGCAGCTCG
>JANMRJ010000099.1:0-1129 GCA_031370985.1 Acidimicrobiales bacterium | reverse complement strand
CCCTGGCGCCCGATCCACCGACGCGGTCGTCGCCCCCGCCCGGGCCCGCGTGGCGGATGGGGGGCGGGCGCTGGACATCGGTGCCCAGTCCGCCATCACCGGCCGCCATCCTGCCGACGCCAGGGTGGAGGCCGCCGCCGTGGTGCCGGTGGTCGCCGCCGTGCTCCACGCCTGCCCCGGAGTCCTGGTGTCGGTGGACACGTTCAAGCCGACCGTCGCCGAGGCCGTCCTCGCCGCCGGCGCCCACCTGGTCAACGACGTCTCCGGCCTGCGGGACCCGGCCGTCGCCCGGCTGTGCGCCGAGGCCGGCGCCGGCCTGGTGGTGATGCACACCGCGGCCCCGCCGCTCGTGCGCCGCCAGGAGCCGGGCCTGTACCGACACGTCGGCGCGGAGGTGGGCGAGTTCCTCGCGGCGAGGATCGCGGCCGCCCTGCATGCCGGCGTGGGCCCGGAAGCCGTCGTCGTCGACCCGGGCGTGGACTTCACCAAGACGCCGGCGCAGACCCTTGAACTGTTGCGCGACCTCGGCCCGGTGCTCGACCTCGGCCGCCCCGTCCTGCTGGCCCTGTCCCGCAAGGATTTCGTCGGTGCCCTCACCGGCCGGCCGCCGGCGGGGCGTGACCCGGGGACGCTCGGGGCGGTGGCCGCCTTGCGCCACGTGCCCGGACAGATCCTGCGTATACATGACGTTGCCGGCGCCGTCGACATGCTGGCCGTGCTCGACGCCGTCACCGGCGACGGACCCGTGCCCGCCGACCTTGCTCTCGACCCGTCCCTGCGTCATCAAACCTGAGCCCGCGCAGGCGGCCCGGCCACGGGGTGGGGCCGGGCCGCCCGGGGGCGGCGTGCACGGCGCCGAGGGGAGCGACCGTGCAGGCGAGCAGGGCCGGCCCCGGGTGGGTACGGTGCCGGGATGGCTGACATTGAGGCAAACAAGGCGGCGGTACGGCGGTTCTACGACCGGTCACACGTTGGTGACCTGGCCGTGTACGACGACATGCTGTCGGCGGACTTCGCCAACCACGGCGGGCCAGCCGGCGAGATCCACGGTCCGCAGGCGTTCAAGGAGGCCTACATCGGCTTCGCCACCGCCTTCTCCGACTTCCGGACGACGATCGACCTGATCGTG
>JANMRJ010000086.1:0-3236 GCA_031370985.1 Acidimicrobiales bacterium | reverse complement strand
CCCTCGGCAACCACCTTGGTGGTCGGGTCGGCACCCCAGTCCGCTGAGCGGGCTGCCATCCGCTCGGCGGTGTGCATGGCCGTCCCCGACGGGGCGTCGACCTTCTGGTCGTGGTGCAGCTCGATGATCTCGGCCGTCTCGAAGTAGGGCGCAGCCAGCTCGGCAAAGCGCATCATCAGCACCGCTCCGATGGCGAAGTTGGGGCCGACGAAGCAGTTGCTGCGGGTGAAGCGGGTGGCCAGCTCCTCGTAGTCCGCCGGCGTGAAGCCCGATGTCCCAACCACGGCGTGAATGCCGTTCGCCGCGCACCAGGCCAGGTTGGCGCGGGCCGCGTCGACGTGGGTGAAATCGACGGCGACCTGGGCCTCGGCTCGGGCCAGCGACTCGACATCGGGTGACACCTGGAGGCCCCGAAGGTCGGCGCCGGTGACGCCGCGGAGGTCGATGCCGGCGTGGAGCGGGTCGACCGCGGCCACGAGCTGCAGCTCGGGGTCGGAGACCACGGCCCGGCATACGGCCGAACCCATGCGCCCGCCGGCGCCGAACACCCCTACCCGAATCGTCATGGGCAGAAGACTCCCATGAACCGTGAGCTATCGGCCAGGCTCCCAGCCCGCCGGCGCCAGCTCGAAGCGACAGAACTCAAACGCCGGCGCCACCGTGCAACCGACCAGCGTCCATGCGCCGAGCGGGGTCGCCGCCTGCCAGACGCCGGCCGGCACGACGAGCTGCGGGCACTCGCCGGCCGCCACGTCGGGCCCCACGCCGTGGCCATGCGGGCACTGGAGGTGCTCTCCCGGAACGGGAGCCGGCCGCCCAGCAGCCTCCGGCCCCTCGGCCCGCTGGCGCCGCCGGCCACGTACCTGGTCCAGCAGGTCATCCGCTACATCGTCCGCCGTCACGAGAACCAGGTCATCGACTCGCTGCGCGACCTGTACGCCCGCCGGCTGGCGTGGGTGCTCGGGGCAGGGCGGCGGCTGTCGCTCGAGCGCCGGATCTTGTTCCTTGTCCTCAGGGGCCAGAACCTCAGGCCACGCGTGCGGCGAAGTCCGACTCTTCGAAGGGGCCGACGACGGCCAACACCCGCGGCTCCCCGAGGATGCGGTCGGCGACCCGGCGCAAATCGTCGTGGGTGACGGCCTCGGTGCGGGCGACAACCTCTTCGAAGCTGAGGACGCTGCCGTGGATGAGCTGACCGCGGCCAATGCGGCTCATCCGACCGGCTGAGTCCTCCAACGACAGGGCCAGCGAGCCCTTAATGTGGCCCTTGGCCACGGCCAACTCCCGGTCGGTAACCGGGGCGGTCGCCAGCTTCTCCAGCTCATCGTCGATCAGGGCGAGCACCTCGTGCGCCCGGGCCGGGGCGGTGCCGGCGTAGACGGCCAACACGCCGCTTTCCACATAACCGGCCCGGTAGGAGTACACCGAGTACACCAGACCCCGCTTCTCTCGGATCTCCTGGAACAGCCGGCTGGACATGCCTCCGCCCAGGACCTGGTTGAGGATCGACAAGGCGAAGCGGTCCTCGTCGTGGCGGTCGAGCGCCCGCATGCCGACCACCAGGTGAGCCTGCTCGGTGTTGCGGTGCTGGACGATCAGCGGGCGTACCGGCGCCAGCGCCGGCCGTTCACGGGCCGGCGCCGTACCGGTGCGGCCGGTGAAGCGCCGGTCGATGCCGGCGACCACGGCGTCATGGTCGAGGTTCCCGCTGGCCGCCACCACGATGCTGGGCGGCTTGTAGCGGGTGGTGAAGTACCCGTCGATCTGGTCGCGGGTCATGGCCGTGATCGTCGACCGCTCCCCCAGGACCTCGCGGCCCAGGGGGTGGCCCGGGTAGAGCGCCTCGTGGAGGAGCTCATGCACGAGGTCCGAGGGCTCGTCGGTGTGCATGTTGATCTCTTCCAGGATGACCTGGCGCTCAGCCTCGATCTCCTCGGGCCGGAACGCCGGCTCCCACATGATCTCCGAGAGGATGTCGAGGCCCATCTCCAGGTCCTCGTCGATCAGGCGGGTGTAGAAGGCCGTGTACTCCTTGGTGGTGAAGGCGTTCATGTCGCCCCCGACGGCCTCGATGTCCTCGGCGATGGAGTGGGCGCTGCGGGTCTCGGTGCCCTTGAACAGCAGGTGCTCGAGGAAGTGCGAGGCCCCGGCCTCCGCTGGGGTCTCGTCACGACTGCCGGCGTCGACCCAGAAGCCGATCGTCACCGAATGCACGTCGGGCATGGCGTCGGTGATGACCCGCATCCCGTTGTCGAGCGTGGTGGCCCGCACACCTGTGTTGGCGGGCACTAGCGGGAGCGCCGCCGGTCGCGGTCCCGGTTGCGACGGGGGGAGTCGGCCTCGGGGCGAGGGGCGGCGGCCACATCGGCCGGGCCGAGGTCGCCGAACTTCTCCTTGGCCTGGGCCTCGAACTCGGCCTCGAAGGAGACGAACTCGCGGTCGTCGGACGGCTTGGCATCGGCGGGCTTTGCGTCGCCGGCCGGCGCCCGGTCGCGAGACCGCTCACGGGCCGGTGCCGGGCCGTCACCGCCGGCAGGTGCGTCGCCGTCCTCGCCCACGGGCGAGAGGGCGACTTTGCCCTGGGGGTCGATGTCGTCGACCCGCACGGTGATGTCGGAGCCGAGGCTGACGACATCCTCCACCCGCTCGACGCGCTTGCCGCGGCCCAGCTTGGAGATGTGGAGCAGGCCGTCACGGCCGGGGAGGATGTTGACGAAGGCGCCGAACTTGGTGATGTTGACCACCTTGCCGGTGTAGATGTCGCCCACGTTGGCCCGGGGCGGGTCGAGGATCTGCTCGATCCGCTTGCGGGCCTCGGTGACCTGCGCCCCGTCCTTGGAGCCGATGGTGACGGTGCCGACGACGCCGTTGTCGTCGACATTGATGTCGGCGCCGGTCTCCTGCTGGATGGTGTTGATGACCTTGCCCTTGGGCCCGATGACCTCGCCGATCTTGTCCATCGGGATGATGATCGTGGCGATCTTCGGCGCCGTCGCGGCGACCTCCGGCCGTGGCGCGGGGATGGCCGCGTTCATGTTCTCGAGGATCGCGAGGCGGGCTTGCTTCGCCTGCTCGAGCGCGGCGACGAGCACGTCGGCGGGAATGCCTTCGATCTTCGTGTCGAGCTGGAGGGCGGTCACGAACTCGGCCGTGCCGGCCACCTTGAAGTCCATGTCGCCGAACGCGTCCTCGGCGCCCAGGATGTCGGTGAGGGTCGTGTACTTGCCCTCGGCGAA
>JANMRJ010000064.1:0-11355 GCA_031370985.1 Acidimicrobiales bacterium | reverse complement strand
ACGTCAACATCGCCCTGGTCAACGAGCTGGCCATGTTCGCCGGCGACCTGGGGATCGATGTGTGGGAGTCCATCGACGCCGCCTCCACCAAGCCGTTCGGCTTCATGCGCTTCACGCCGGGGCCCGGTGTGGGCGGGCACTGCCTGCCCATCGACCCCAGCTACCTGTCGTGGCGGGTACGGCGGGCCCTGGGCCAGTCGTTCCGCTTCGTGGAGCTGGCCAACGATGTCAACGACCACATGCCCGACTACGTCGTGCGCCGCATTACCGAAGCCCTCAACCGCCGGCAGCGGTCGGTGAACGGGAGCAGCATCCTGCTGCTCGGGCTGGCCTACAAGGCCAACAGTGGTGACGATCGGGAGTCGCCGGCGGGAGTGGTGGCTGAGCGTCTCGTGGCCCTCGGGGCGAGGGTGAGCGTGGCCGACCCGCACGTGATCGAGGACCACATCGCCGGCAACGTCGACCGGGTAGAGCTCAGCGCCGACCGTTTGGCCGCGGCCGATGCCGTCGTCCTGCTTACTGATCACGACGCCTTCGACCTCGATCTGGTCCGCACCCACGCCCGCTATGTGCTGGACACCCGCCGACGGATCGAACCGGGCGACGGGGTGGAATACCTGTAGAGATCAGACCCGGCTGATCCCGCGGCGGAGGAGGGGATGGTGCCCAGTACGATCGCGGCCATCTACGATCAGGCGAACCAAACATCGAAGCGGAACACCCGGGCGAGTTGGATCGCGCTCCGGACGTTCCGGCAGATCCCGAATGTGGTGGCCGCCACGGCGGCAGGGGAGCCGATCTACGAGATCCGGTCGGTCCGGCTCGTCCTGAACGACAACGCGGCCCACTTCAGCCGGATCGTGGCCTGCTCGAAGTGCGGCCTCGGCGTGGTCGGCCCGGCGGTCATGAGTCCGGCGGACCTCGATCATCCCGTCAACGCCATGATCTGCGGGAACTGCGTGGGGGCCGCATCCCTAGCGCCATTCTCTGCGGACCAGGCCGAGGCGGCAGGCGGCTCGCCGGCACCGCCTGTCGGCGCGCCCGAGCCGCAGCCGCCAGAGCCAGAGCCAGAGCCGCCCGACGATGGTCGGATTGCGGCGCTCGAGCGGCAGGTCGCCGAGCTCACGAGCGCCCTCCAGGCCCAGCGGAGCAGCGTGGACGCCGCCATCGAGGGGCGGGCCCAGATCATCGGGGGCGAGCTGGCCGAGGCGCTGGTCGACGTGCGCTTGTCAATTGCTGCGCTTGATCGCGACGACGGCGCTCGGATCGAGGTGATCGAGAAGGCTCTCGCCGAACGCGGCGCTGAGATCGCCGACCTTCACGATCTCCACGCGGCCCTCGACGCCGGCTTGGGCCAGCTTCGATCCGAGCTGACCCGGGTCAGGTCGACCTCCAGCGAGCTGGCCGCCGCTCATGACGCGGTCAGGGACCAGGTCGGGCGCCTGATCGACACCGAGGTGGCCGCCGTGGGCCGGGGACGGGGGCTGCTGGGCCGGCGGGCCGGCGAGTCCGCCGCGGAGCTGGCCGAGGTCGTGCAGGGCCTGTCGCAGGAGCAACGGCGCCTTTTGGCCCACGTGGCCGACCTCGAGCGTGCGGCCGACTCAGCGACGATCGCCGCGGCCCGGGCCACGGCAGGAGCGTCGTCGTTCGGCCCGGTGCGCAGTGATGTGAAAGCGCTCCACGAGCAGGTGGCGGCCCAGAGCGAGGCGCTGAACGCCCTCACGAAGAAGGTCGACGCCCTGAAACGAAAGGTCGCTGGGTCGGCGCCCCGCTAGCCTCGCCTGCATGACCCCTACCTTCACGGCCGACACCTTTGTCGGCGACCGGTCCAGCGAGGTGTACTCGCGCCTGCTCAAGGAGCGCATCGTCTTCCTGGGCACCGATGTCAACGACTCGTCGGCCAACCTGATCTGCGCTCAGCTGCTGCTCCTGCAGTCCGAGGACCCCGACAAGGACATCTACCTGTACGTGAACTCCCCCGGTGGGTCGGTCTCGGCCGGTATGGCCATCTACGACACCATGCAGTACGTCAGCTGCGATGTCGGCACCATCTGCCTGGGCATGGCAGCGTCGATGGGCCAGTTCCTCCTGTGCGCCGGCACACCCGGCAAGCGCTACGCCCTGCCCCACGCCCGGGTCCTGATGCACCAGCCGTCGGCCCAGATGCAGGGCGCGGCGGTCGACATCGCCATCCACGCCGAGCAGATCATCTACACCAAGCGGATCATGGCCGAGCGCATCGCCTTCCACACCGGCCAGAAGGCGGAGCAGATCGAGATCGACTTCGACCGCGACCGCTGGTTCACGGCCGAGGAGGCCAAGACCTACGGCATCATTGACCACGTCATCGCCAAGGCCGCCCAGGTCGCAGCCTGACCGGCACGGGAGGCCGGTCCGTTGAACATTCATGGGGCGGCGGAAGCCCTGTGACCGGGGGACGGCGGGCATGAGGGTTCTCGTCAGCGGCTCCTCCGGCCTTATCGGCGGGGAGTTGGTGGCCCAGCTCAGCGGCCAGGGCCACGAGGTCACCCGGCTGGTCCGTCGGCCGGCTGCCCAGCTGGGCGAGGCGTCCTGGGACCCGGCCGCCGGCACCATCGAGGCGGACAAGCTGGAGGGCCACGACGCGGTCGTCCACCTGGCCGGCGTAGGGATCGGCGACCACCGCTGGAGCGACGAGCACAAGGCGGCGGTCATGGACAGTCGCGTCAAGGGCACCGACCTGCTGGCGCGTACCCTCGCCGGCCTGGCCGAGCCCCCGAAGGTGTTCGCTTCGGGGTCGGCCGTGGGGTTCTACGGCTACCAGAGCGACGAGCCCGTCACCGAGGACGGCCCGCGGGGTTCCGGCTTCCTGGCCGACGTGGTCAGCGCCTGGGAGGACGCCACTGCGCCGGCCGCTCACGCCGGCATTCGCGTCGTGCTCGTGCGCAGTGGGGTGGTCCTGACTGCCAAGGGCGGCGCCCTGAAGAAGCAGCTCCTGCCGTTCAAGATGGGCGCCGGCGGGCGCCTCGGGACCGGCAAGCAGTGGCTGAGCTGGATCTCCCTCGATGACGAGGTGGCTGCCATCACCCACCTCCTGACCACCGACAGCCTGCACGGGCCGGTCAACGTCACCGCGCCCGAGCCGGTCACCAATGCCACCTTCACTGCCACCCTCGGCCGGGTGCTCAAGCGGCCGACGTTCCTGCCGGTGCCCACGCCGGCCCTCCACGTCCTCTTCGGCGAGCAGATGACCAACGAGATGCTCCTTGGCAGTCAGCGGGTGCTCCCCGCCGCGCTGGAGGCGTCGGGCTACCGGTTCGCCCAGCCGACCCTCGAAGGAGCGCTACGCCACGCGCTCGGCCGCTGACGGCTCGACGATCATCCCCGCGCCGGCGGTGACGTTGGTGGCCTCGTCCACCAGGATGAAGCTCCCGGTGGTGCGGTTCGTGCCGTAGGGGTCGTGCATCAGCGGGGCGGTCACCCGCAAGCGGACTCGCCCGATCTCGTTCAGCGCCAGCTCGGTGGCGGTGCCGTCGCGTTCCAGGCTGTTCACGTCGAGCCGGTAGGCGAGCTCGGCGACCATGGCCCGGGCCCAGCGCGTGGTGTGCTTGATGGCGTACCGGCCGCCATGGCGGAGGGGCTGGTCGACCATCCAGCAGACGACCGCCTCGACATCCTGGCTGGTCGACGGTTGGTCGTCGGCACGCACGAGCATGTCGCCCCGGGAGATGTCGACATCGTCGGCCAGCCGCACGGTGACCGACATCCCGGTGAACGCCTCGGTGACCGGCCCGTCGTAGGTGTCGATCCCCGCCACGGTCGAGCGCTGCCCCGACGGGAGGACCATCACATCGTCGCCGGCCCGGAGCACCCCGCCGGCCACTTGGCCGGCGTAGCCCCGGTAGTCGTGGTGGGCCTCGGACATGGGCCGGATGACGTACTGCACCGGGAACCGCATGTCGACGAGATTGCGGTCCTCGGCGATGTGGACGGTCTCGAGATGCTCCAGCAGGGGGAGGCCGGCGTACCACGGCATGCGAGTGGAACGGTCCACCACGTTGTCGCCCTGGAGGGCCGACATGGGGAGAAAGGTGACATCGGCCACCTGTAGCAGGCTGGCCGAGAAGGCCGAGAAGTCGGCCACGATCGAGCGGAACCGGTCCTCGTCGAAGTCGACGAGGTCCATCTTGTTGACGGCCACGACCAGGTGGGGGATGCGCAGCAGGGTGGCGATGAACGCGTGCCGGCGGGACTGCTCGAGCAGGCCCTTGCGGGCGTCGACCAGGATGACGGCGACATCGGCCGTGGAGGCGCCCGTGACCATGTTGCGGGTGTACTGCACGTGCCCGGGGGTATCCGCGATGATGAACTTCCGCCGGGGCGTGGCGAAGTAGCGGTAGGCCACGTCGATGGTGATGCCCTGCTCGCGCTCGGCCCGCAGGCCGTCGGTGAGCAGGGCCAGGTTGGTGTACTCGTGGCCGCGCTGGACGCTGGCCCGCTCCACCGAGGCCAGCTGGTCCTCGAAGATGGCCTTGGAGTCGAACAGCAGCCGCCCGATGAGGGTGCTCTTACCGTCATCGACGGAGCCGGCGGTGGCCATGCGCAGTAGCTCCACGCGGCTACGCCGCCAATGAGGGCATCAGAAGTAGCCCTCCTTCTTGCGGTCCTCCATGGCGGCTTCGGAGAAGCGGTCGTCGGCCCGGGTGGCGCCCCGCTCGGTGATGCGGGTGGCGGCCACCTCCTCGATGATCTCGGCGAAAGTGGTGGCCGTCGACTCGACCGCGCCGGTGCAGTTCATGTCGCCCACGGTGCGGTAGCGGACCGTCGCCTCGAACGCCGTCTCGCCGGCCCGCGGCTGGATCCACTCGCTGACAGCCAGCAGCATGGTGTCGCGCTCGACGACCTGGCGGCGGTGGGCGAAGTACATCTCGGGCACTTCCAGGTTCTCCCGGGCGATGTACTGCCACACGTCGAGCTCGGTCCAGTTCGAGATCGGGAAGGCCCGGATGTGCTCGCCCTTGCGGATGCGGCCGTTGTAGAGCGACCAGAGTTCGGGGCGCTGGCGCTTGGGGTCCCATTGGCCGAACTCGTCCCGGAAAGAAAACACCCGCTCCTTGGCCCGGGCCTTCTCCTCGTCACGGCGGCCCCCGCCGAAGCAGGCGTCGAAGCCGTGCTCGACGATGGCATCCAACAAGGTGACGGTCTGGAGGCGGTTGCGGCTGGAGTTCTCGCCCGGTTCCTCGACCGCCCGCCCCTTGTCGATCGACTCCTGCACCGACGCCACGATCAGCCGCTCGCCCAGCTCGGCCACCCGCCGGTCGCGGAAGTCGAGCACTTCAGGAAAGTTGTGCCCGGTGTCGATGTGCATGACCGGGAACGGGAAGCCCGCCGGCCGGAAGGCCTTCTCGGCCAGCCGGAGCAGGACGATGGAGTCCTTGCCCCCGCTGAACAGGACCACTGGGCGCTCGAGCTCGGCGGCCACCTCGCGAAAGATGAAGACGGCTTCGGACTCGAGGGAGTCGAGGTGGCTGAGCTCATAGCGACTGAGTCGTCGAGGTATGGGCGGCTTGGCGGGGGAGGATGTGGTCATGGTGACGTTCCGGTCGCTGTCGACGACCACGCCCACAGCGTAGATCGCCCCGGCGAACTCGTCGCCTTTGGGTCATGCCCAGGGGCGACCCGGGTGGCTGCCGCGGGAGGCGTGGACCCCCACGGGGTGCGGGAACCCCTTCAGGCGGACGCGAGGTGCTGGATGCAGACCGCCCGGAACAGCCCGGATGTCCCCTTGCCGTCGAACGCTCCCGTGGGGTAGGCGCACAGCAGCGAAAAGCGCTGGCTGCGCCGGAGGTCGTTCCAGAGGTCCTCGAGGGCGATGGCGCCGGCCGCGTTCCCCTCGGCCCACAGCACGGCGACCATCTCGCCGTAGACCCGGGTCACGCGGCCGGGCGTGGCCACGCGGGCGACGAGTCCCCCGACCACGGACTCGAACCGACGCCTATCGGGGACGCCGTCGACCATGAAGGACGACAGGGTCTCGGCCGCGTCGAGGTCGATGTAGCGGGACTCGGCCCGGGCACGGTCCACGTCGATGTCCGAGCCGAGCAGGGTCACCTCGAACAGCTCCCGGTGGGCCCTGGTGGCCACGACGACGACGCACTCGCCAGCGCGCATGGCCGGCTCGAGGTGCCGGCGGACGGAATCGGCGAGCTGCGCATCGCTCCTGTAGAACTGGACAACGTGGCCGACCTCGTTGGTGACGCCCCGGGTCTCGATGTGCGAGGAGCGGGGCGGCATGCCCGTCACCGTCAGCGACCCACCGTGGATCGTGGCCAACCGGGCGGCGGCGGCGAACACGCCGAGCGCCCGGGACTCGACGTAGCCCACGTGGTGGAGGTCGACGGCCACGGCAAGGTTCCCCTGGCCCTCGATGAGGTCTCCCAACGTGGCGCCGAGCCGGATCGAGGTGGGTAGGTCGATGTTGCCATAGACAGTCACCACGACCGAGCCGGACTCGCGGCGAACCCGGAATGGACGCTCATTCGCTGAGACCATGGTCTGCAGTCCGTTCGAGCCGCATGTCGCCCGCCGCAAGTGGCGAACCCACCCAGTGTACCCCCGGGGTGCTGCCGAAGCCTCTAGGTGCCCGCCGGTGCCGGCGGATCGCCTTCGGACGGGGCAGGAGTTGCCGGCACCCGCCACTCGATGACGGCGCCTGACGGTGACCGAGACCGGGCGAGCATCGTCCCGCCGAGCGCGGTCGCCCTGGTCTGCATGTTCAGCACCCCGCGCCCGGCTGTCCGTCGCTCGGCGGGAAGGCCCCCGCCGTCGTCGACCACGCGCAACGTGACATCGCCGTCGGCCACGATGTCCACCTGGACCTCCGTAGCCCGCGCGTGGCGGGCCACGTTGCTGAGGGCCTCTCGCAGCACGGTGAGCAGCTCGACCGCCACCTGCTCGGTGGTGTTGTCGACCGGCCCGCGAAAGAGCACGTGGGGATCGAAGCCCAGCGCGCCGGCGGCCTCGGAGGTGAGGGCGAGGACCCGCTGACGGAGGCCGCCGGCGGTACGCCGTGACGCCTCGAGGCCGAAGATCGCCGTGCGGATGTGCTTGACGGTGAGGTCGAGGTCGTCCACCGCCTGGATGATGCGCTCGGCCACTTCGGGCTTGTCGGTCAGGCGGGCCGCGCCCTGGAGCCGCAGACCGGTGGCGAACAGCCGCTGGATGACGGTGTCGTGCAGGTCGCGGGCGATGCGCTCCCGGTCTTCGAGTAGCGCCAGCTCACGCACTCGCAGGTGCAGGCGGGCGTTCTCGATCGCCACGCCGGCAGCGGCGGCGAGGGCGACGACCAGCTCCTCGTCGATGTCGGTGAAGACCTCGTCGGTCGTCTTGTCGGTCAGGTAGAGGTTGCCGAACACCTGGTCGCGAACCCGGATCGGCACCCCGAGGAACGACTTCATCGGCGGGTGGTTCGGTGGGAAGCCGAAGCTGTCCGGGTGCTCGTGCAGGTCGGGCAGGCGTATCGGTTTCGGTTCGAGGATAAGCAGGCCGAGGATGCCGTGGCCCTTGGGCAGGACGCCGATGGCCTGGTAGGTCTCGTCGTCGACGCCGACGGTGATGAACTGGCTCAGGCTCGTGCCGGATTCGTCGACCACGCCGAGCGCGCCGTAGCGGGCGTCGACCAGTTCGACGGCGGACTGGATGATGTGGCGGAGCACTGACGGGAGGTCGAGGTTCGACCCGACCGTCATCACCGCGTCGAGCAACTGGCGGAGGCTGCGCGGGCCGGCGTTGGACGGCTGGCTCACGACACCGAGCGTAGCGACCAGAATCGAATCCAGCGGCCAGAATACAGTGATGGACCCTACGAGCGTCTTTCTCCTTGATGATCACGAGATCGTCCGCCTGGGGCTTCGGGAGCTGCTGGAGGCCGAGGACGACCTGGTGGTGACCGGCGAGGCAGGGACCGCCGAGGAAGCGTTGGCCCGGATCTCGGAGACCCTGCCCGATGTCGCAGTGCTCGACGTGCGTTTGCCGGACGGGAGCGGCATCGAGGTCTGCCGGGAGATCCGCTCCCGCCACCCGGAGGTCAACTGCATCATCCTGACGTCCTATGCCGACGACGAGGCGCTCTTCAGTGCCATCCTTGCCGGGGCGTCGGGATACGTGCTCAAGCAGGTTCGGGGCACGGACCTCATCGACGCGGTACGGACGGCGTCGCGCGGCCAGTCGCTCCTCGACCCGAGCGTCACCGCCCGGGTGCTGGAGCGGCTGCGCACTCCACATGCGCCCACGGACGAACTCGAGAGCCTCACGGACCAGGAACGGCGCATCCTCGACCACATCGCGGAGGGTCTCACCAACCGCCAGATCGGCGAGCGCATGTACCTGGCCGAGAAGACGGTGAAGAACTACGTCTCCAACGTCCTGATGAAGCTGGGGATGAGCCGGCGCGCGGAGGCGGCGGCCTACGCGGCCCGGCTGGCGGAGCGCCGGCGGCACACGGGGGATGGCTGAGGGGTCAGCAACGCCTGGCGGTGGCGGCCGATCCGGCGGCCATCAGCAGCTCCTGAAGGTCGTCAACATCGCTGGTCAGCACAATGTCGGGACCGTCGGCGAGGAGCGCCGTATGGGCATCGATGACATCGGCTGTGGTGGCCCTCGCGCACAGCTCGCCCACGCGCCTGGATGCCGATGGGTCGAGGGGCCGCTCGTCGACGCCTTGCAATAGCCTCGCCAGCAGGGCCTGGCGCGAACCACCACTCCGCCACGCCTGGGCCACGCAGCCGGAGGACGTAAGGATCCGCTCCCGACGGCGCCGTGTCGCCTCCACCAAGGCGGCGACCTCACGATCGCCCCGATCAAATGCGATCAGCGCGCCCGCGTCGAGGACGAGGCCCATTTCACGCAGCACCAGAGCGTCGTCCGGTCGCGGCACGTTCGAGCGCACTCTCCGCCCGAGCCACTTCCGCCTCCGTGAGGCGGCCATGCTCGCGTTCCCACGCGCCGACGGCCTCCCCCAGCGCTTCAAGACGCAGGCGGTCCCGGGCTGCCGCGGCAAGCCACGACGAGATGCTCTGTCCGGCCGTCGTCGCCGAGGTTCGAATGGCCTCCCCCAGCTCGAGTCCGAACGATACGCTCATCTTCTCGACGCCCATACGTCCATCCTACTGTGGAAGCACCTACTCCGGTGGTAGCGAAGCGGACGGGGACGGAGCGGAGGCCACAGCCGGTCGCCTGTGTAGATCGCTGGCAGCCTCGACGGACTCTTGAGCGAGCGAGCGCCCCCGGCATCAGGCGTGGGTTCGCATCCCTTCGCCGGGAGTCCTTCGACGGGCGCGTCTCGATCGTCCGACCGGTGGATCGGGGCCTACCCTGGTGTCATGGCAATGCAGCCCCTCGAAATGGAGGACCTCGACACGGTGGTCATGCGTGCCCGACGCCAACTTGTCGCCAGCGGCCGGCACAAGGCCCCTGCCACAGGGCTGTACGCGTCGCCGCTGGGTGGCGAGGAGCGTGCCGCTTGCTGGCACTGCTCCGCGACGGTACCTACCAGGAGGCTGCCCGGCGGGTAGGCGAAGCTGACCCCGAACTCGCTGACCAATAGCACCTGCCGAAGCGCTTCCCGACGTGATAGCGGGTACTCGTGCCCGTCATGACGCGCCTGGATGTCGGCCGACGGCTGAACTTCCTGACGGCTGAGGCGGTCGCCACCGCGATGACGCTTGACGGATCTATCTGGGTGACCACGTCGTCTGTCCTGATGCCTGACAGAGAGGGTGCCGAGCGCTGTCCATTGACCTGCACGTCGTCGAGATCTGAGCCGATCGACGGTGTCGCCGAGCCGGGGACTGCAGCTCGCTCGGTAGCAGAGGGGGCCAGAAGTGGGGACCCGTTCGATTCCTGAGGGCGAGGTCAGTGAGAGGTCGCACCCTCCATCAGTCGCCGGGATTGCAGCGAGCGACCATAGTCTCAGCTTGATCCAAGTCGGCGACGAACGCGTACCGAGCCCGCACTGCTGCCAGCCCGCGGCCCGGCTCGACCGGCTGGGTGAGGAGGCCGATGTCCTCCGGCGGGAGCTTGTCGGCATCGAAATCCTGAACGATGGCGGCGGGGTCGAATGGCGCTGCACCGAGGCCGTCATCGACAACGTCATGCCACACCTTGAGGACGAGGATCCGTCGCACCAGCCCCGCGTTGAGCACGCCCTAGCCGAACCCTCTCTGTCGTAGAGGTCGCGAACCTTCCGGAAACGCCGAGGCGGGCCGACAGCTCCGAGCGCAGGGCGGCGGCGTCGACCCAGCCGACGGAGCGTGGCTGGTACTTGAGGAACCGGGCGTCGAGCGAAAGCCACTTGCCGGTCGGGTCCTGGACCTTGGCCCAGATCACGGCGTGCGTGTGCAGCTGAGGATCGGCCTCCCGGCTGGTGTGCTGGCGGAACAGCGCGGCAACCATGCCCTGGGTGTCGACCTGGTGAATGCCGTCGTTGCCTCGTCGGGTGACCCCGCCGTGGTGTTCCAGCCAGTCCAGGGCAGCAACGGGCGAGTCGTGGGCGGCCAGCACCTCGGCTCGGACGAACGGCTCGGGGCTGAGCGCCCAGAGCACCGAGACGCTCTTTGGTGCCGAGAAGGTGGCGTCGTAGGCCCGGGCCGACGTCGGGCCGAAGTCCCGACCGAGCCGTCCGCCGTGGTCAGGATGGCGAGCCTGGAGCATGGCTGCGAGTTTGCTCGGGCTGTACGTCGCCAGCCAGGCCGACGGCGCCGCGGCCACGGCCCCACCAGAGCCCGGGTGGCTCGTTGGGATCGAGGTAGTAGTCGATCGGCCCGCGGGACAGACCATCGCGGTGAAGCTGGTCGGCGGCCAGGCCGGCGTAGTAGTCCACCAGGGCGGTCACGCCGGTCCCGCCGGCCTTGAGCGTGGTGGCCTGCATCACGGCCGGCATCCCGCAGAACGCAATGCACTCGTCTGTTCGTACTGGGGGTCGATACGGAACTAGGCCGAAAAGGCGGCTGCGATCTCGCAAGGGACGAGGACTTTCTGGAGACGAGAGCATCGGGGTAGTGGGGATGAGGTGCCCGCGGGTGAGCAGATTGCGTGGCACGCGCTGGCTTCGCGTGTTTCGTCCGGGGACTGTCGTTCGTCGAGGATCGAGTCGCCGACTCCGGTGTGCGTCGAGGCTGCCGCCGTCGTGGCGGAGCATTATCGGACCCCTGGCGGTCATTCCCGGCGGGCCGGAAAGTCCTCTGAACAGGACTCTTGCCAGCGCCCCCGGCAGGACTCGAACTGCGACCCGCTGCTTAGCCTGGATCCACCGATTTGCCTCGCCCGGCGGGGGTGACCATCACGTAGAAGTGCCCCCTGACCAGGGAGAATGGCGGT
>JANMRJ010000052.1:0-1674 GCA_031370985.1 Acidimicrobiales bacterium | reverse complement strand
AGGACCTCGAAGCCGTCCATTCCCGGCAGGCGGACGTCGAGGACCACGAGGTCGGGTGCCTGGTTCGTCGCGAAGTCCAGACCCTCTTCGCCGCTCTTGGCGACCGCCACCTGGTAGCCCTCCTGCTGGAGGGCGTACTGGATCCCGCGGGCGACCGCGAACTCGTCCTCGACGATCAGGATCGTGGCACTCATGCGGCCGACTGTACACCGGGCGCCCCGAACCGAGCGGCACGGGCCGCGTCCAGCCCGGGCCGTGATAAGGTGTGCGCTCGTTCCGGGCGCCCCGACCCTGCCGTCGGCGAGCCGCGCCCGCTCCACACGAGCAAACCGAGGTCCCGCTCCGATGTCCACCGCCACGACCGATCGCCTGCACCTCGCGGCCGAACCGCGCGAGCTGGTCGGCAAGAAGGTTGCCACCCTGCGCCGCGTCGGCCGCCTGCCCGCGGTCGTCTACGGTCACGGCGTCAGCTCCGAGAACGTGTCGATCGATGCCCACGAGTTCGAGCTCCTCCGCCGCAAGGCCGGCCAGAACGCCCTGATCGACCTGTCGGTCGACGGCAAGAAGGCGCGACCGGTCCTCGTCCACGACGTCCAGGTCCACCCGGTCCATCGGCGGCCCCTCCACGTCGACCTGTTCCTGGTCCGGATGACCGAGGAGCTGACGGTCGACGTGCCGCTCGTCCCGATCGGCACCTCGAATGCCGTCGAGAACCTCAACGGCACGCTGATGCACCAGCTCGACTCGGTCCGGATCAGGGCCCTGCCGGACCATCTTCCGCAGTCGATCGAGTATTCGATCGAGTCGCTCGTCGACTTCGACGCCGTCGTCAAGGTGTCCGACCTCTCGATCCCGGGCGATGTCACGCTACTGAACGACGCCGACGAAGTCGTCGCCAAGGTCCTTGCCTCGCGACTTCAGGCCGAGGCCGCCGCCGAGAGCGCGGAGACCGCGGAGGCCGCTGCAGAGGCCGCGGAGGGCGCCGAGGGCGAGGCCCCGGCTCCGACCGAGGGCGAGGCTCCCGCCGGGGACGACTCGGAGAGCTGATCCGAAGGGTCGACCGCTCCGCGATCAGCCGTCCCGTCGTCGGCTGGTGAACCCGGCGTCGGTCGCATCGACGAGCTCGATCCGGTTGCCGAACGGGTCGGTCGTGTAGCAACGGGCCAGTCCCGTGTCCGCGTCGTCGTCATCGACCCTTGCTCCGGCCGCGATCAGCGCCCGTCGAGCGACCGCGAGGTCCGCAACGATCAGGCATGGATGGGCCTTCCGGGCGGCGATGAACCGATCGTCCACGCCGAGATGGATCGACATGCCGCCGGGTCCCGCGAACCAGCAGCCGCCGCGGCCTGCCAGCGACGCCGGCTTGGCGACCTCGTGGAGCCCCAGGACCGTCGCGTAGAACTGGCGCGCCGCAGCCTCGCCGCGAAGCGGCATCGTCAGCTGGACGTGATCGATGCCGATCACGCCGATGCCGACCGACGCCTGGTCGTGATCGATCGTCATCGTCGGACCCCGCGGACGCTGACCGTCGGATGGCGCAGGGCGAGCTGCTCCGGCCGGCGCCGGGCCAGACGACCGCGGAGGGCGGCCTCGAACCGAGCCCGGACATCCGGCTCCATTGTCTGGACGAGATCCTCCTCGTCGAACTCGGCCATGAACCCGACGTAGCCGTCG
>JANMRJ010000044.1:0-2731 GCA_031370985.1 Acidimicrobiales bacterium | reverse complement strand
GCCGCAGGTCGAGATCCCGGCGGTCCGGAGGACCTCGCACTTCGGGCAGCGGACGAGCAGGTCAGCCTTGTCGACGTCGCAGCGAAGCGTGCCGGCCGGGTAGATCAGGCCGTCGCGTGGGCAGTACGGCTCGCCCGCGGGTACGATCGGTCGCCCGAGATGGTCGCGCGGCGCGATCTTCGTGCCCTCGTCGTAGCGGACCTGGACCCGCGGCTTCGTGATCCCGTAGCCGAGCCAGACGAGAACCCCGAGGCTCAGCAAGGGCCCGACGATCCCGATCAGCACGAACAGCGGCAGGAGCTGGATCAACCCGGCCCAGTCTGGAATGACGATCTTCGAGATGAAGCCCAGGAGATCCGACCACAGGTGCGAGATCTGGTCGAGGACGGTCACCGGCGCATTCTAGCCGCGTTTCGGCGAGCGTTTGCCATTGCCGGTCTTGCGGGTCGCGCCGCGGCGGGGCGACCAGCCCGAACGGTCCTGTTCCGCCTCCTCGACCGAGCCCGGCGCGGGCTGCTCGAGTCGCGGCGGGACGGGCGGCCGCGCGTTTCCCACCGACGGCGATGACAGCTTGGAGCGCGCCATCCGTGCGACCAGCCACGACGCGCCGGCCGTCCGTGCACCGCGATGCTGGATCGCGTAGCGGAGGGCTCGATCGTCGGTGACCACCAGGATCGATTCGGTGGCCAGCGAGCCGCCGCCGGCCGGGGCGCCGGCTGCCATCGCGACGTCCTCGACCAGTGTCACGAGGATCGTGTCGGCGGTGTGCCGGCCGCCGTATCGCACCGACACGCCGTGGGCGATCCGCTCGCCGCGCAGGCCGCGCTCGGCCGGGCCGTCGAAGACGAGCTCGATCGCGATGTCGGGCGGGATCGCCGCTCGGAGGCGCCCGATCAACGCCGCGGGCGGCTGGCGCTCGGGGCCGGACGACAGCTGGTACAGCAGGTTCGTCCCGTCGACCAGCAGCCGGGTCGTGCCGGTCATCGGGTCGTTGCGGGGCGAGAGGCGGGTCACGAGGCGAAGCGTAGTCGCTCCGGTAGCATTCGCCGCTGATGCCAGCCCCCGGCCTGCTCCTGCTCGTCGATCTCGATGGCGTCCTGTACCGCGGCGCGGTACCGGTGCCCGGGGTCGCCGCGGTCCTCGCGACGCGGGCGGCCCGGGGCGACGACGTCGTCTATGTCACGAACAACTCGATGTGGTACCGCGACGAGTACGTCGAGCGGATCGCCGCGATGGGCGCTCCCGTCAGCGCCGACCAGATCGTCTCGTCCCCGCGCGCGACGGCCCTCTACCTGCGCGACCGCGAGCCGTCGATCCGGCACGTCCTGACCGTCGGCGCGAGCGGGATGGACCGTGAGCTAGAGGACGCCGGGTTCCGGGTCACCCGCGCGGGCGATATCGGGGAGCTGATCCGGGGCAGCGGCGTCGAGGGGACCGACGGCAGCAACGGCTGGGAGGCGGCCGGCCGGCCCGACGCCGTGGTCGTTGGACTCGACCCCAAGATCGACTACCTCCGCCTGACCGTCGCGACCGACTGCATCCGCGCCGGCGCCCGGTTCATCGCGACCAACCGCGATCCGGTCTACCCGACCGAGCGCGCGGTCCGGCCCGGCGCCGGTTCGATCGTGGCCGCGGTCGAGGCCGCCAGCGGCGTCACCCCGATCTCGATCGGCAAGCCCGAGCCGTACCTGCTCGAGGAGGCCGCCCGGGCCGTCGGGCGCGAGCCGAGCGAGGCGATCATGATCGGCGACGGGCTCGGGACCGACATCGCCGCCGCGATCGCGGTCGGTGCGCGAAGCATCCTGATGCTGACCGGCGTGACGACGCGGGAGGCGCTCGATGAGTTGGCGCCCGGCGCCCGGCCGACGGAGGTCGCCGCCGACGCGGCCGAGCTGGCCGCGATCCTGGACCGCCTCGCCGGCTGAGGGCTGCGGGCTTCGCCGATCGGCGGTTCGATCGAACGTACGAAATCGACAGCCGTCCAAAGGCACCTCGTTTCCCGGGGAGGATTCGATTTCGCACGCCGAGATCGCACGCCGAGATCGAACGCCGAGATCGCACGCCGAGATCGAACGTCGAGATCGCACGCCGAGATCGCACGCCGAGATCGTCGGAACCGCGTGCGATTTCGGACGCTGAAATCGGTGGACGCGGTGGATCCGGGAACGCGCTCTGACGGCTGTCGATTTCGGAACGATCTCCGGCTAGGAGCCGGACATCGCCGCCGGCCAGCCATCGAACTCGGCCTTCAGGCGAGCGAGGGTCGCCTCGTCGGCGAAGGCGACATCGAGCGCATGGCGGTCGATCGCCCACAGCTCCTCGGTCGTCAGGCCGATCTGGTCGAGTGCTCGCTCGTACTCTTCGGTCAGGGTCAGGTCCGATGCCGTCGTGTCGTCCGTCGACAAGGTCACCCCGACGCCCAGCCGGTGGAGCCGGGCGAGCGGGTGGGCGGCGATCGAGGTGACGATCCCGGCCTGCCAATTCGAGGTCGGGCAGACGTCGAGAGTGACGCCGCGCGCGATGAGCTCGGCGCACAGCTCGGGGTCGTCCATCGCGGTAGGGCCATGCGCGATCCGCTCGGGATCCATCCCGAGCGCTCGGCGAACCTGCCGGGCGCCGCCCCACTCGCCTGCGTGGAGCGTGATCCGGAGGCCGCCGGCCCGCGCCACCTCGAATGCGGCGGCGTGGATCGTCGGGTCGGGAAAGCGCTCCTCCGGGCCGGCGAGGTCCC
>JANMRJ010000027.1:0-1365 GCA_031370985.1 Acidimicrobiales bacterium | reverse complement strand
GGAACTCACACGTACTTACCGGAACGACACACCTTTTGGACCTCTCCTCATCGTCTCCACGGGCTCGTACTCAGTCGATTGGGGCGACGGCACCACAAGTGGCCCGTATGGATTCGAAGGCCAGGCATGGCCGAATGGTCGCATCACCCACGAATACATAGACATCGGTTCATACGATATTGTTGTCACGGAAAAATGGACAGCAAGATGGTCCCTCGGTGGTGAAAGCGGTGTGCTTCGCACGCTCCAGACCACGGGGCGGATCGACAACTTCCCGGTCGAGCAGATACAGGCGGTCATCGTGCGGTAGCGGCACCAGCCGGCCTACGCCACCGGCTCGGGGTCCTTCGCCACCCGCCGGGGTGACGCCGGCGCCGGCGGGTTCTGCCGACGGACCAGGAACACCGCGAAGCACATAGCCAGACCCAACCCCAGCAGGGCGCCCACCACGCCGGCCTGGAAGCCGGTCACCCGGTTGACCCCGCTCTCCCCGAAGGACACCGTGCCGGTGAAAATGTCCTGGGTGTTGCTGATGGCGTTGCCGTTGCGGGTGTCGGACCACGCCACGACCGCACCTTCGTTGAGCGACGCCACCGCCACGGGGGCCATGACATCGATGTTGTTGACCCACGAGCCGATCGTCCGGTCGATGGGCACGTCGTTCACCCGCCTGTTTGGGGTCCACGAGGCGCCCCCGTCACGAGAACTGGTCATGTAGACGGCCACGAACTTGCCCCGGTTGGAGAACAGGCTCAGCGTCTGCCCGTTGCCGACGGTCGACGGCGGGAACGGGTCCTCCCGCCAGTCATACCAGGCCACGTCGACCCGCCCGTTGGGGCTCATCGACATCTGCGGGTAGTGCTGGCCGTACTTGGTGCCGACCGGGTCGTCGTTCAGCCGCTTCGGGTCAGCCCACGTCAGCCCGTCCTTCGAGCTGGAGAAGTACACGTCGAGCTCACTGGCCCGGTTGTCGTGCCACACGACATGGAAGACCTTCCGGTCACGGTCGTAGAGGGGGATCGGTTCGCTGGCGTCGTTGGCGTTGGTGATCTCGTGGTCGGTCCACGTCTTGCCCTGGTCGGTCGACACGCTGGAGAACAGACGGGTCACCAGCGGCCCAGGCAAGGGATCGGGCCCGCCGATCGGCGTCGGCGGCGCCGACTCACGCCAGAAGGCGAAGAGCTTGTCGGCCACCACCACCGGGCGGGGGCCGTCGAAGCCGTTGTTGCGCTCGAACATCAGCTGCGGCGCCGTCCATGTGACTCCGCCGTCATCAGACATCGCCATGTATGGCCGGGTGACCTTCGGCGGCGTGAACCGGTTGAACGACCGCCGCCACATGGCGTACATGCGCTTGGGGTTGGC